>NZ_JBFAOF010000160.1:0-10953 GCF_040675125.1 Spirillospora sp. NPDC049652
GCCGCGCGCTACGACCGCGCGCGGCCCGCCTACCCCCGGGCCCTGATCGAGCGGATCGTCGCCGCCGCGCCCGGACGCGACGTCCTGGACGTCGGCTGCGGCACCGGCATCGCGTCCCGCCAGTTCCAGGAGGCGGGCTGCGCGGTCCTCGGCGTGGACGCCGACGCGCGCATGGCGGAGTTCGCCCGCTCCCGGGGCCTGGAGGTGGAGGTCGCCAAGTTCGAGGAGTGGGACGCGTCCGGCCGCACGTTCGACGCCGTCGTGTCCGCGACGACGTGGCACTGGCTGGAGCCGGACGCCGCCGCCGCGAAGGCCGCCGAGACGCTCCGCCCGGCCGGTGTGCTCGCCGCGTTCTGGCACCTCTTCGAACCCGAGATCGAGGCCGCCGAGGCGTTCGCCGCCGTCTACTCGCGCGTCCTGCCGGAACTGGAGGCCCTCAGCCGTCCGCAGGCGGGCGCGAACGGGTACGCGGCCATCGTGGACAAGGCGTCCGACGGCATCCGCGCGACCTCCGCCTTCACCGCTCCGGAGACGTGGGAGTACGCCTGGACGCGCCGCTACACGCGCGACGAGTGGCTCGACCACGTCCCGACGACGGGCGTAGCCCCGCACATCCCCGGGCCGAAGATGGACGAGCTCCTGGACGGCCTCGGGGCGGCCCTCGACGGCATGGGCGGCTCCTTCACCATGAACTTCACCACCCACGCCCTCGTCGCCTTCCGCCGGCGCGCCTGACCCCTTCCGGGTGGGGAGGGGCAGGCCGCAGCCCAGCCGTCTGCCGGGCTTCCCTTGATCAAGTCGCGGGGAAGGACCCGTTGGGACAGCACGTCCTTGCTGGTCAGCGGGGGGCGCGCAGGACTCGGCGCGCGAACGCGACGGTGCCGGCCGCCGTCCGGGCTCCCCCTCGGACTCACGGAAGGCTCTCTGGATGAAGATCACTCGATGGCTCTCCACGGTCACTCTCACCGCCGCCGTCGGTGTCGGCGCCCTCGCCGCTCAGCCGGCCTTCGGCGACGGGGGCGGGCACAGGGGCCAGAGCCCCTGCCATCGGCACCACCCGCGGTGCCCGGGTTCCTGCCCCTGGCACGACGGAGACTGTCCGGGCCGGGTCGGCCCGAGAGGACCGCGAGGTCCGGAAGGCAGGCCGGGGGCGACCGGCCCGGAAGGGCCCGAAGGCCGGCCAGGCGTGACAGGGCCGGAGGGGCCGCCAGGAGTCGACGGCGCGACAGGTCCGACCGGCCCGACAGGTCCGGCCGGTGCGAACGGCGTGGTCCAACCCACCATCACGGTGAACGGGACGCCCACGCCGACCAACGGAGTGAATGTGGCCACGGCCCAGTGCCCGGCCGGATACACGGTGGTCAGCGGCGGGTACACCTCGCAGCCCAACGGCTACATCGGGCCCGGCGAGAAGGGGCACCCCATCAACGACAACACGGGGTGGGAGGTCCCCACCCCGCTGGACAACACTCCCGGCGCCACGATCACCGCCTGGGCGATCTGCCTGGCGGTCGGATAGTCCGGCCTCGCGGCGACGCACGGGACGGCCGTTCGCGAATACTGATCAACATGGATGCGAGAGCACACGTCGATCAGTGGCTGGCCGGTTGGGAAGCCCGGGACCTGGACGCCGTCATGGCGTGTTACGCGGAGGACGTCGACTTCGCGGCGGCCACGGTCGTGACCCGCTGGAACCGGCCGGACGGACGGCTGCGGGGCAGGGCGGAGCTGCGCCGCCACTTCGAGCGCGGCCTGGAACTCGCGCCGGACCTGCGGTTCACCGAGGAGGCGTTCCTGACCAGTCCCGGCGGATACGCCCTGCTGTACAGGCGCGAGAACGGCAACCGCGCTCTGGACGTGGTCGAACTGGACGAGCACGGCCAGGCGGCCCGAGTCCGGGCGTTCTACGAGCAGGCGCAGCCATAGAGGTGTCGCGCGCCTCCTGGGCGCCCTCAGGCGTCCAGGAGGCGGCGCTCGGTGGCCGCGATGAAGTCGGTCAGGGTCTCGCGGGTGCGGGTGAGCGTGTCGATGTGCTCGTCCAGGCCGCCGAGGCGGGCGCGGAGCATGTCGATGAGCTCGGGGCAGGGCTCCATCACCGGATCGGCGCCGGTGGCGCAGGGCAGGATGTAGGCGATGTCCTGCGTGGACAGCCCGGCCGCGAGCAGCCGCCGGATCTGCGCCACGGTCAGCACGCTGTCGGCGGCGTACTCGCGGTAGCCGTTCGGCCCCCGCTCCGGCGCCAGCAGACCCTGGCTCTCGTAGTAGCGCAGCTGGTGCGCGTTCACCCCGGTCCTCCGGCTCAGCTCCCCGATCAGCACCGCGCGTCCCCCTTGACCTTCATACCGGTGTGAACGTTGAGGATTCTGCCATCGGTCACCACGAGAAGGCGGAAACCATGGACGACAACGGCAGAACTCCGGTCACGGTCATCGGTCTCGGGCTGATGGGACGGGCGCTGGCCTCGGCGTTCCTGCGCGCCGGGCATCCGACGACGGTCTGGAACCGGACGGCGTCGAAGGCCGAGGGGCTCGTCGCCGAGGGCGCGACCGCGGCCGCCTCCGCCGCGGACGCGGTCGCGGCGAGCCCGCTCGTGGTCGTGTGCCTCACCGACCACGCGGCCGTCCGCCACGTCCTCGACGCGACCGGCGGCTGGGACGGGCGGGTCCTGGTGAACCTCACGTCCGGGACGGCGCGGGACGCGGGCGACCTGGCGGCCTGGGCGGAGCGTCAAGGAGCCGCCTACCTCGACGGCGCGATCATGGCCGCGCCGGATCTGATCGGCGGGGAGGCGACCATCGTCTACAGCGGCCCCCGCGCCGTCTACGACGCGCAGGCGACGAACCTGCTGAGCCTCGGTTCGGAGGCGCGGCACCTCGGCGACGATCACACCCTCACCGCGCTGCACGAGACGGCCGTCCTGAGCCTGATGTGGAACATGCTGAACGGCTTCCTGCACGGCGCGGCGCTGCTGAAGGCCGCGGGCGTGGACGCCTCGGCGTTCGCGCCGCTCGCCCTCCAGGGGGTCGAGACCGTCGCGGCCTGGCTCCCCGGCTACGCGCGGCACGTGGACGACGGCGAGTACCCGGGCCTGGACTCGTCCCTGGACACGCACGTCGCGGCGATGCGCCATCTCGTCGAGACCAGCGAAGCGCTCGGCGTCAGCGCGGAACTGCCGAAACTGATCGAGGACATCGCCGGGCGCGCCGTCGCCGAGGGACGCGGCGGCGAGGGATACGCGGTGCTGGCGGAGCAGTTCGCCAAGCCGTGACCACCGGGGCCGAAGGGGAGACCGCTCCTCCCATCGGCTGACCGTGCCCCAGCCAGCGCGCCCGCGCCTGCCTGGCGCCCCTGCCCCGAGGCGGGCCGGGCGGGTCAGTCGCCGGACACCCAGTCCGGAAGCGGCTCCACTGCGGCTCGCCACGCCTCGGGCAGCCGACCGGGCTCCATCCCCGAGGCGATGATGCCGCCGACGATCGCGCACGTCGTGTCCACGTCCCCACCGGCGGACGCGGTCGTCCAGAAGGCCCGCTCGAAATCGCCGAGGTTCCGGGCGGCGGCCCAGACGGCGAACGGCACCGTGTCGTGCGCGGCGACGGCCCGTCCGTTGCCGAGGACGCGGGCGACGGTCTCCGCGTCCGACAAGGTGAGCAGCCGACGCGCCTCCTGAAGCCCGTCACACACCTTCCCAGGCGGAACGAACTCCAGAACGCGGTCGATGAACGGCCCCGGCCGCTGCGGCCCCGACGCGACGAGCGCGGCGGCGACGGCCACCGCGACCGCGCCCGCGACGGCCTCCGGGTGGGTGTGCGTGACGGTCGCGGAGAGCGCGGCCTGCCGAGCCGCCTCGGCCGGGTCGTCCGCGAAGTACGCGCCGAGAGGAGCGACCCGCATGGCGGCCCCGTTCCCCCATGAGCCGGACCCGTCGAACAGACCGGCCGCCAGTTCGCGCCAGTCGCCGCCCTCCCGCACCAGCCTCAGCATCCGATTCGTCGCGGGGCCGTACCCGCGGTCGAAGTCGTGCCGTTCGGCGAAGGACGCGGCGAGCGCGTCCTGCTCGACGCCCCCGTGGACGTCGAGGACGAGGTAGACCGAGCAGGCCATTTCGGTGTCGTCCGTCCACTGCCAGGGCGACGGCGGTAGCGACCGGGCGTCCAGGTGCGGCCGATTCGAAGGAACGAAGAACTGAGACCCGAGCGCGTCCCCGAGTGCGAGCCCGAGCAACGAGCCCCGGGCACGCAAGAGTCGATCGCGTGACATTCCCCCATCGTCCCGCCCCGGACGCGCGATGAGGTGCTCAGGCCCAGGGGAGGTGGGTGGTGACGGGGGTGGGGGTTGGTAGGGACTGTTCGGCGGCGATGCGCTTGACCGTCGCCGGGGTCTCGCCGATCTGGAACGCGGACACGCGGTCCCGGATGCGCACTGCGGCGTACGAGCCTTGCTCTGGCACCTCGTCCGGGATCGCTATCTGGTGGACGCCGGCGGCAAGTTCGCCGTCGAAGACGAGTGTTGACTGCGCGACCGGCTCTGGCGGCACGAACTTCGCCCAGAGCCCTTCGACCATGACGGACGCGGCGGCGTCGAGCGTTATGTGGAACGCCCGCGCGCTCGCGTCGTACTCCACGCCGGTGGCCGCTCCCTTCACGAACTCCTCGACCTGCGCGACCAGCAGTGGAGCGATACCGCCCAGCCCCTGCATGAAGGTCACCTGAGGGTTGAGGGCGCGGATGTCGGTGCGCAGCCGTTCCTTCTTCTCCGGCGGCACCATGCCGCCGAAGATCACGAGGTCGGGCTCGCGCACGTCGTAGTCGTCGAGCAGCGTGTCGAACTGGTTGCTGGCGTTGGCGGCGTATCCCCGTTCGCGCAGCATCGCGACGGCGTCGACCAGCACTGAACCGGTGCGTCCGATGATGAGTATGCGCAGCTTGTTGGTCGACATCCCCGCCCCCAGTTGTTGGCTCTACCAATGTTGGCCGTCCCAACATAACAAACCGTTGGACGCGCCAACAAGTGACCTACACTCGGGGCCATGCGTGACCATGCCGCACCGCAACGCACCCCGGACCGGCTCAAGGAGCGCCCCACGTGGCTGCTGGGCCAGGCCGCCGCGCGAGCTTCCGCGCTACTGGCCGCGGGATTCGCCGAGCACGCCAACGGATTGCGCGGGTACCACTACCGGCTTCTCGTCGCGCTTGAGCAGTGGGGGCCGGAGAGCCAGGCCGACCTCGGCCGCGACACCGGCATCGACCGCAGCGACGTCACCGCCGCGTTGAACGACCTCGAAGAACTCGGCCTCGTGGCACGCGAGGTCGACCCCGCCCATCGGCGCCGGAAGATCGTGTCGATCACGGAGTCCGGCACGGCGACGCTGCGCGAACTGGACGGCGTGCTCGACGGCATCCAGCAAGAGCTGCTCGCCCCGCTGTCGGCGACCCAGCGGAAGCAGTTCGTCGAGATCATGCGGCGGCTCAACGAGCACTGAAGGGGCGGAGGAAGACCCCGGCGGCACCGGGGCCTTCCTCCGCGGGCGGGGTCAGGCGAAGCGTTGCGCGGCCGAGCCGTTGCAGGGCTGGAGCGCCACGGCCTTGTCGGCCACCGGCTGCGTCAGGCAGAGGCCGTTCGCGGTGGCCGGACGGATCGTGCCGTCCGCGGGCATCGTCCACTGCTGGTTCGTGCCGCCGTGGCAGTCCCACAGGATGGCGGCGGTCGGGGCGGCGATGTTGCGGGAGTCCAGGCACCGGTCGTGGGACAGCCCGTTGTGGATGGACTTGTACGCCGGGTCGTACCACCAGGTCTGGTTGCGGCCCCCGTGGCAGGCCCAGCCCACGACGGCGGTGTAGTTGCGGGACGAGCCGCCGTTGGCGTCAACGCACTGGCCGGTGGCCTGGTTCTTAAGCGGCTTGAACTTGTCGTCCCACGCGCCCGGGTACAGCTTGGCGGTGTTGGTGGACGCGGGGTCGGCGCACGACGCCTCACGCAGACCCGAGTTGTAGAACTGGCTGAAGCACGAGGCGAACGCGCCGTGACCTGTGGCGTTGGGGTGGTACGACTGCCGGACGGAGTTCTCGTCCGGCGGGAACGAGCCGTCGTAGAAGAAGCCGCGCGCCCACGTCGTCTCGGTGCAGACCTCGTGTCCGTGGAACAGGCGGGAGGCGTCCAGGTAGGACGCGCCGGACTGCTGGGCGGCCTTGCGGATGCCGACCTCGAAGGCGGGGACGGCCGCGTTGCGCCCCCACGCCGCGTCGGAGTCGTAGCCGAGGCAACCGCCGGGGAGCTTGCCCGGGAAGTTCGGGTTGTCGGCCATGTCGGGGCTGATGGGCGAGGGGTAGCTCATCAGGACGAGCTTGTAGGAGTCGTCGGTGTACCCGGCGTCCCGCATGACCTTCTTGAGGTCGGTGACGGTGGCCGCCACCTTCGGGACCATGCCGTCCACGCGGGCCTGCCATCCCGGGGCATAAACCGGTTCGCACGTGCCCTTGGAGAGAATCCAGCGCTCGACGCAGTCGGTCATCACCGGGCCGAACTGGATGTCGTCGTTCGCGCCGACGACCAGCACGACCATCTTCAGGCGGGTGTTGCGGGCCTTGATCGCGAGGTTGTCGCTCTGGACGAGCTGGTCGGCGTACTGCTTCGAGCCGCCGATCCTGATGTGGTAGGTGGCCGCGCCCGAGCAGGAGACGTTGGTGGAGACGTCGGCCGGGATGGTGGTGCGGTAGATCGCCGCCTCCTGCGAGCGGTGGCACCAGTTCGTGGGGCCGGCGGTGTCCGGCCAGTACGAGCCGGCGCCCTCGCCGGAGATCTCCGAGTCACCGAGGGAGATCAGGCCGGTCTTGCGCTCGGCCATCGGGCGCTCCTCCGGGCTGCCGTACATCTTGGTGGCCTCGACCGCGCGGATCTGCTCCAGGTCGGCGGGCAGCGGCGTGCTCGCCGCCACGGTCGTGGTGGGGGCGGCGCTCGCGGAGGGGGTGGCGAGCGCCCCGAGGGACAGGAGGGAGAGGGCGGCGGTGGCTGCGACGAAACCCGTGCGCAGCCGTGGCCGGGGGTGGGACATGGGGGCCTCCCGGGCTGGGTGTTACCCCCGGTAATAACCCGGCCGACAAGCTCCCCGGAAGACCCAACATGAAAATCACTCAACTTTTTCGCCCCCGCGTCGCCCGGTGATGTGTGGTGCGCGGACGGCTTACAGGCTGCCGATGTGGTTGTCCGGCCGGTCCAGCCACAGGGTCTGCTCGTCGGCGGTCACCGTCAGCCCGAAGCGTTCCACCGTCGGCGACCCGGCTCCCAGCCAGGCCGCGCGCGTCGTTTCCACGACCTCCCAGACGTCTTCGGATCCGCCGAACTCGACGGGGCCCACGCCACGTCGCGAGACGGTCGCCCACGATCGGTTCGCGATGAGCGTCACCTCGTCCGCGCCCGGGAAGACGATCAGGCCCGGCAGCCTGGCCCACACCATCAGCCCCAGCCCCTCGACCAACAGCGCTTCGCCCGACACTGCCGTGGCGCGGCGGCGGGCGCGGGTCTTGTCGAGCGCGGGCGGCTCGGGGTAGCCGGACGCGTCGCCGTGCCGGGCGGGCATGAAGCCCGCGCGGCAGGGCAGCAGGTGGCCGCTTGCCGATCCGTTGTCCACGGTGAGCTTGGCCAGGGCGCCCGTCCAGAGCGCGCCGGGCGGCCGCAGGTCGGCGAGGATCAGGCCGCCTGGGGCAGTCTGCTCCACCCAAGCCCACGGCACACGCGGGAACGACACCGTCGCGATGATCCGGTCGAACGGGGCTCGCTCGGGGTAGCCGTCCTGCCCGTCGCGGCAGCCTGCGACCGGGTCGTAGCCGGCGGCTTTCAGATGCCGCCAAGCGGTCGTGGTGACGTCCGGGTCGACATCGACGGTGCACACCAGCCGGTCGCCGAGGCGTTCGCACAGTAGTGCGGCGTTGTAGCCGGTCCCGGTGCCGATCTCCAGCACCCGCATCGCGTCCAGCAGGTCCAGCTCGTGCAGCATCCGCAGCATCAGGCCCGGGGCGGTGGAACTGGAGACGGCGAAGATACCGCCGTGATGCTCGGCAAGGCGGGTCACCAGCGTCTGGTCGCTGTAGACGGCGCGCAGGTAGCCGGGCGTCCGCGAGGTGACCGGCGGCCCATAGCCGGACGAGGTAGACGGAAGGAACGTCGGAACGAACAGATGCCGAGGGACGTCGACGACCGCCCGGTGCAGGGCCGGGTCGGTGAGGATGCCGTCACGGGTCAACCGGTCGCCCAGCTGGACAGCGTAAGGTTTCCAGTCCTCCGCCGGTCCCTCGACCGTGCCCGCGATCATCGAAGGCCCATCGTCAGCGTCTTCGCGACCGTGGCAGTGATGGCCGTGAACGGAGGTCACTGAGCGACATGGAACGATCACACCTCCTTCGCAACGCCAGGATGACATCTCGACGCCTGCCGGTCCGTCCTTTGCTGAACCACGTCGCTGCGGACGGCCCGTATCAGCGCACCGGCGTCGCACTCGGCCGGTCTGGGGCAATTGTCGCTAGCGGCCGGAAGCTCTAGCGTGCGGGGATGAGTGGCGGACACGTCTACCTGGTCACGGTGGACGAGCACGGCTATCAGGTGCACGGGCGGCGGCGTGGCACGCACGCGTTGTACCGGGAGCTGCTGGCCGGTCCTCGGGATTTCGTTGCCGACGTTGAGAACTGCGGCTGGGGGAACGCGACCTGGTGGAACGGCGTCGTCCTACGGGACGAGCGGCAGCGATTGCTGCTGGTGCACTTGGCCGAGGATCCGCCGCTGCCGCGCGGTGACCTCCTGGAGGTTCGGGCGTGGCTGGCGATGGTCGCCGAGCGCTGGCCTGGATGGAGCGTGCGGTGGGCGGCGCGCGGGCTGCGCGAGGCGCTTGACCACCTGCGCTTGCCTTACGACACGCTGTCGGACCTGGAGGGGAATTCGCGGCCGCTGAGCGCCGGATGGGCCGACTCCCCCACGGAGGACGACGATCTTGGGTGGGTCGCGCCGACCCTGGTCGCCGTGCGCGAGCACGGCGAGAGGACGGCACCGTGGTTCGCCGGGTGCTGGAACCCGGGATTGGAGCAGGTGTTGCTGGCAGGGCCGGACGTCGTGCTTGCCGAACGGCACCGGGGGCAGAAGAGCGCGGTGCTGGAGGCCGTCCCCTGGAGCGGGATATGCGTGGACGTGCCGAGGCGGCGGCTGGACTGGTGGTCACTGGAATGTGCCATCGAAGTCGAGGCTGTGAACGCCCGCTGGCCCGGGTGGACACTGACCGACCACAACGACCGCTTCGAGGACGTCACGCCCCTCGCCGGCCCCGAACTCCTCATCGACGCCGGCACGCAGGCCGACGCCGCACACCGGGTCCACGCCGCCCTGCTATCCGGCCCGCGCCGCTGAGCGCCACAGCCAACGAGGGCCCAACCGCGTCCACCGGGTTATGCGAAGGGACGTGCCTTGACCGCTGAGGCGAACGTCCGCCACTCGCCGAGAGAGACGGCCAGCCTCGGCCCGTCCGGGTCCTTGGAATCCCGGACAGCGACGTCCACACCCACGTCTGCAATCTCGACGCAGTCGGAGTGCTGCGCTGAGCTGTGCCTACTCTTGCGCCAAGTGAGCTGAGAGACATCCGGAGTATTCATACGGACGGATGCTCCTTGACCGCGATCGTAAACGCTTGCCAGTCGACTGGGGAGACTGAGAGCTGTGGGCCTTCTGGGTCCTTGGAGTCCCGCACTAGCGTGGCCATGTCGAGGGCGGCGACTTCTACACAGTCGGAGCCGGTAGGTGTGCTGTAGGTGCTCTTGCGCCAGACCAGGTTGGTGTTCTTAGGCGTGTTCGCCACGTTGAGAGACCTCCTTGGCCATCGCAGCGATGAAGGCCACCGACTCGCCCGGCGACCACGCCGCATTGCGAATGCGTTCGAAGGACATCGTAATCCGATCAACCTGGATTGCACTCTCGACGTAGAGCTCACCGCCGATGGTCTCGACATAGACGACGCTGGGATCCTCCGGCTCGCTGTATCCGAGAACGACGAATCCGCTGTCCAAACCAGAATGCATGCCCGCCGAGAACGGGAGCACCTGCACCGTGATGTTGGGGCGTCGGGCCGCGGCTTCCAAGGAGGACAATTGTTCGGCCATGACACCTGGGGTGGTGGGCGAACGTCTGATGACGGACTCGTCCAGCACCACGTGCAGGGCCGGCGCTTCCGGACGAGAGAGCAGGGCTCTGCGTGCCAGCCTGGCTTGGAGGCGCCGCTCGAACGTCAGGCGATCGACGTCCCTGCCTTCGGCGGCCGAGATCACCGCATGCGCGTAGGCGTCGGTCTGGAGCAGGCCGGGGATCACCTGGGGATACCAGCCTCGGATGCTTGAAGCCTCGTCCTCAAGCGCCACGAAGGACGACTGGAAGACGTCGGAGTACGCCGTCCACCAGCCGCGTTGGCGCGCTTGCCGGGCCAGGTCCATGAGCGCCGCACGGTCGGGCAGGTCCGCGCCGTAGAGATCGAGCGCCGCGCTGACGTCGGCAGGAGTGGGGCGGGTTCGGGCCGCTTCGAAGCGCACGAGTTTGGTGCGTGACCAGCCGAGCCGGTCGGAGGCGGCCTCGGTGGTGAGGCCGGCGCGCTCGCGGTGCTTGCGCAGTTCGCGGGCCAGGCGTCGGTGACGCACCGTAGGGCTCTTGATACCGGTCATGACGGGAGCATGCGGCAGCCGCGCGGAGCACTGCAACCAGATCTGCAAAAAATCATGGACCAACTGCACTGATGCATGGACACAGGCGCCGCGACGGGTTCACGATAAGCGAGCGCAACCAAGTGACCACAGATAGTGATCACTGCCCGGCGCGGACGTCCGCTGCCGGGTCGAGAAGCCGCCGCGCGGCCGGGTGTGGATTGGAGCCCTCCCCCGGCCGCGCGGCCCATCCTCACAAGGAGGACGCACATGAGAATACGACGGTCAG
>NZ_JBFAOF010000161.1:0-10943 GCF_040675125.1 Spirillospora sp. NPDC049652
GCCGCCCGGCCGGGCGGAGGCGTGCTCCGTCCTGGCTCCCCGAGAGGGTACCCGTGCTCACTTCTTCATCACCGCCTGCATGATGGCGGCGGCGATGGGGCCCGCGCCGTGCGCGCCGTCCCCCTTGCCCTCGGTGACCACGGCGAAGGCGTAACGCGGGTGCTCGACCGGGCCGAAACCGACGAACCAGCGGGCGTTCGGGATGTCCGAACCCTGCTCGGCGGTGCCGGTCTTGCCCGCGATGTCGTCGCCCTTGAGGTTGGTGGCGGTGCCCTCGGACACCACGGCGCGCATCATGTCCCGCAGGGCGCTCGCCGTGTCCGGCTTGATGGCCTGGGAGAACAGCTGCGGGGACGCCTTGTACACCTCGGACTGGTCCTTGGCGGTGGCGCGCTGCACCACGTACGGGCGCATGATCTTGCCACCGTTGGCGACGGCCTGGGCGACCATGGCCATCTGCAGCGGGGTCGCGCGGACGTTCTCCTGGCCGATGCCGGAGCGGGCCGTGCCGTCCTTGCCGGTCGGGATGGACTTGCCGGTCGACAGGTCGGGCACCGAGATCGGGACCTCGCTCTTGGCCGCCTTCATCAGCGGCTCGACCTGCACGTTCTGCCCGAACCCGAACTTGGCCGCGCCCGCGTTCAGCTTGTCGATGCCGAGGTCCAGCGCCATCTTGCCGAACGTGGTGTTGCAGGACTCGGCGAAGGCGCCCTTCAGCGAGGCCTGGCCCGCGCAGCTCCCGCCGTCGTGCGAGTTCGGCAGCGGCCGGCCCGACTCCGGCAGGATCAGCTGGCCGGACTGGACGGTGGAGCTCTCGGTCAGCCCGAGCTCCTCCATGCCGACCGCCGCGGTGACCGTCTTGAAGGACGAACCGGGCGGGAAGGTCTGCATCATCGCGTTGTCGATCAGCGGCTTGATGACGGTGGTGGTGTGGTCCAGCTCGTCCAGGCGCTTGGCGCCCTGGCTGCCGCGCTGCGGGGCCACCTCGTTCGGGTCGAACGCGGCGTTGGAGGCCAGCACCTTGATCGCGCCGGTCTTGATGTCGACCACGGCCGCGCCGGACCGCCGGGCCGTGCCGTTCACCAGCTGCTCGTAGGCGATCCGCTGCGCCTTCGGGTCGATGCTCAGGTCGACGTTGCCGCCCTCGGGCTTCTTGCCGATGAACTGGTCGAACCAGCGCTGGTGGGTGATCCGCTTGTCGGTGCCGGCGAGCAGCGCGTTGTAGGCGAGCTCGACCTTGTAGCCGCCGCCGTTGAAGAACCCGGTGACCGGGGAGAAGGCCTTGCCGTCCTTGTAGTTGCGGCCGTACTTCGGATTGTCCTTGCCGGTCGGGGTGGACCAGGCGAGCACCTCGCCGCCCGCGGTGATCTGGCCGCGCGGGTTGTTGAACACCTCGCTGATCTGGCGAGTGTTCTTCGGGTCCTTCTGCAGCTTCTCGGCCTGGGTGCCCTGGACGTAGTTCACCTGGACCATCAGCCCGAAGAACAGCAGCAGGGCGAACACGGCGACCCGCCGGACCGGCTTGTCCATGTTCACGACGCGGCTTCTCCTCGCTCGGGGGCATGGGGGCTACGGGAGGGGCGGGCCCGGAGACCGGCGTCCGGGCGGCGGGACGCGGGGCGGGGGCCCGGCCTCCCGGTCGGACGCCAGGTCATCGAAGGCTCACGATCTGGGTCATTCCCTCGTCCTGGATGGCCTGCGGCGCGGGCTTGCGCGCGTCGTGGCTCATCCGGACCAGGATCGCGATCAGGATCCAGTTCGCCATCAGCGACGACCCGCCCTGGGACAGGAACGGCGTCGTCAGACCCGTCAGCGGGATCAGCTTGGTCACCCCGCCGACGATCACGAACACCTGCATCGCCAGGACGAACGAGACACCGCCCGCGAACAGCTTGAGGAACGGGTCGCGGGCGGCGACCGCGGTCTTCATGCCGCGCTGGACGATCAGCGCGTACATCAGCAGCAGCGTCATCAGGCCGGTGAGGCCGAGCTCCTCGCCCATGGAGTCGAAGATGAAGTCGCTGAACGACAGCGGCGTCTGCCACGGTTTGCCCTGGCCGAGGCCGGTGCCGAGCACGCCGCCCTGGCCGAGCGCGAACATGCCCTTCATGAGCTGGGCGCTGTCGGAGTACTCGCCGCCCATCTTCGTGCACGCCCACCAGCCGGGCCCGACCAGCCGGGTCTGCATCGCCGTGACCTTCTGCCCGGCGGCCTCCTGCTGCTGGGCCTTGGTCTCAAGGGTCTGCTTGGCCTGCTTGAAGATGTCGGTGTCCGGGTTGACCGGGACGACCTTGCCGTTGCTCATCAGGCAGCCGCCGTCGAAGTACGGCCGGGGGTTCTGCCAGATGTCGATGCGCTGGTTCACGTGCGCCATGAACGGCAGCAGCGTGACGACGAACACCGCCACGGCCAGCAGGCCCACACCGATCATCACCCAGGAGACCCGCTGGGTGGCGATGTACACCATCGACACGAACAGGCCGAAGTACAGCAGCGCGGTGCCGAGGTCCTTCTGCATGAACAGGACGCCGAGGCACAGCAGCCAGATCACCAGGACCGGGCCGAGGTCGCGGGCGCGCGGCAGCGACAGCGGGCCGACCTTCTTGCCGATCAGCGACATCGCCTGCCGCTTGTTCACCAGGTACCCGGCGAAGAACGCGACCAGCATCAGCTTGGCGAACTCGCCCGGCTGCACCGAGAAGCCGCCGACGTTGATCCAGACCCGGGCGCCGTTGATCTCCGCGCCGATGCCCGGCACGATCGGCAGCATCAGCAGGATGATCGCGCCGAGGCCGATGATGTAGGTGTAGCGCTGCGCGGTCTTCGGCGTGAACGACAGCTTCGCGTCCGGCTTGGTGGTGTCGCGCATGATCGCGATCGCGGCCACGAACAGCGCGATCCCGACGAACGTCCACATCAGCTGGCCGGGCGCGTCCGCCGCGTCCTTGATGACCTTCTTGCCGGCGACCTCCGCGGCCTTGCGGTCGGCACTGGTGTCCAGGTCGAGCCGGTAGATCATGGCGAGGCCGAGCCCGTTCAGCGCCACCGCGAGCGGCAGCAGCAGCGGGTCGGCGAACGGCGCGAACCGCAGCTGCGCGACGTACGCGATCAGGGCCAGGACGACCAGGCCGCCGCCGTAGCCGAACAGGCCCGCCGGGATGGAGCCGTCACGCGCCAGGCCGACCTCGGCGAACGCCGCCAGCGTCAGCACCATGGCGAACACCAGCAGCGCCAGCGACGCCGCGTTGCGGCGCTGGTACGGGATCTGGGCCCGGATCTGCTCCCCGAGTGCGTGCATGCGCTACGACCTGCCCCTCGACGGCGCGGGGCAGTCCTTGATCGCGGGGTGCGCCCCCCGACACTGGTCCACCCGGGCGGACAGCTCGGCGATCTTCCGGTCCGCCGCGGCCACGCCGATGTAGGAGAACTTCCCGTCGCGGACGGAGTTCTGGTCGGACGTCGGAAGCTCGGCCACCGTGATCGTGCCCGGCCGGACGGTCGTCGGCGAGCAGTCGTTCTGCTCGACGCCGCGCCGGACCGCGACCTTGCCGCCCTCGTCGCGCAGGCTGTACCGGCACACGGCGCGGGCCAGGTCGTCCAGCGCGGACGGGCCCTTCACCGTGTAGGTCGCGCGGACGGCCTGGGCGCGGTCCTGCGGGAGGTCGGAGACCTTGATCGGCGGGTTCGGCTGCCGGTCGGCCTTCCGGGACAGGCTGATCAGGGGCATCTTCTGGGTGGTGCCGCGGAACAGCACGACGTTGCCGTTCTCCTCGCCGACGTAGTAGCCGGCGCGGGCGGTCTGGACGAAGAACACGCCGCTGCCGGCGACCGCGACGACGAACACGCCCGCGACGACGACGAGCCACAGCCAGCGGCGCGGGCCGCGCTGCGCGCGCTTGGCGGCGCGGCGCTCGCGGCGGCCGGCGGGCTGGAACTCCGGCTCGGCCGCGTACTGGTGCGGCTCCTGGTAGCGCGGGTCGGGAACGGTCGCCTGCGGGCCCGTCCCGCCGGGCCCGCCCTGCGGGGGGCCGGGGTGCTGCATCGGCGGCGGCATCTCGTCGACCGCGACCGGCTGCTGCGGCATCGTGTCGCGCAGCTGCGCGGCGCGGCTCGCCGGAGTGTCACCGGGGCCGCCGGGGCCTCCCGGGCCGCCCGGTCCTCCCGGACCGCCGGGCCCGCCGGGCGCGTTCGGGTCGCCGGGGGCCTGCGCGGGGGCCGCGTTCGCCGCCGCGCCGACGGCCCGTCCGGGGCCCGGCTGCGGCGGCTGGTTGCCGAGCTCCACCACGTCCGCGCAGACGCAGGTGATGTTGTCCGGCCCGCCGCCCCGGTTCGCCAGGTCGATCAGCTGCCGGACGGCCTGGTCGGGCTCGTCCGCCTCGGTCAGGACCTGGAAGATCGTCTCGGCGGTGACCACCGTGGACAGCCCGTCCGAGCACAGCAGGTAGCGGTCGCCGGGCTTGGCCTCGCGCAGCGACAGGTCCGGGTCGATCTCGCCCCGGCCGTCCATCGCGCGCAGCAGCAGCGAGCGCTGCGGGTGCGAGGCGGCCTCGTCCGGGCTGATCCGGCCTTCGTCCACCAGCGACTGGACGAGCGTGTGGTCGTGCGTGATCTGGAACAGGCTGCCGTCGCGCAGCAGGTAGGCGCGCGAGTCGCCGATGTGGACCAGCGCGATCTGGTTGCCCGCCCACAGCATCGCGGTGAGCGTGGTGCCCATGCCCTGCAGCGCCGGGTCGGACTCGACGATGCGGTGCAGGTTCTCGTTGGCCGCCTTGACCGTGTGCTCGAGCGCGGCGAGCAGCTCGGTCGCCGGCATCGCCTTGTCCAGCTTGCGGATCTCGGAGATCGCGGCGGCGCTGGCGATCTCGCCGCCGACGTGGCCGCCCATCCCGTCGGCGACGGCGAGCAGGTGCGCGCCCGCGTAGCCCGAGTCCTCGTTGCCCTCGCGCAGCATGCCCACGTCGGACCGGGCGGAGTAGCGGATTCCCAGAGTCATTTGCGCAGCTCGATCACGGTCTTGCCGATACGGATCGGGACGCCCGGCGGCACCGGCATCGGCCGGGTCACCTTCGTGCGGCCCAGATAGGTCCCATTGGTCGAACCGAGATCTTCCACGATCCACTGGCCGTCCTGCGCGTAAAGCCGGGCATGTCGGCTCGAAGCGTAGTCGTCGGTCACCACGAGGGTGGAGTCGTTCGCGCGCCCGATGGAGATCGGCACCCCGGTGAGGTCGATGACGGTGCCGGTCCGCTCACCCTGGACCACCACCAGCCGGGACGGCGCCCCGCCGCCCCGCTGGCCGCCGTGTTGCGGCGGCCCCTGGGGCGCTGCCTGCGGTGCTCCCTGCGGGGGCCGCGCGGCGGCCTTGGTCGGTCGCTGCTGGGCGGCCCGCGCGGCCCGGTCCGCGGCGCGTCCGGCGGCCTTCGTCGCGGCCTTCGACCCGAACAGGTCGGCGCGGACGACTCCGACGGCGGCGATGACGAACAGCCAGAGCACCGCCAGGAACGCCAGCTTGATCAGCGTGAGGGTGAAGTCGGACATCGGAGTCGGGGTTACTCCCTATCGCGGCGGAACACGAGTGTGGTGCGCCCCATCGTCACACGGGAGCCGTCCACGAGGGTGACCCTCCGGATCGGCTGACCGTTGACGAAGGAACCGTTGGTCGACCCTAGATCGACGAGCACGATCTCGGGACCTTCAACACGGATCTCGGCATGGTGCCGCGAAACCCCCGGATCCACCAAACGAAGGTCGCAGTCGGTGCCCCGGCCGAGCAGGGTCACCGGGGTGTTGATCTCGTAGGTGCTCTGGTGCGCCGGGCCGTTGTCCATGGTGGTGGTGACCAGCAGCCGCGGGTTCCCGCCGAACGCGCCGCCGGGGGCGCGGGGGTAGTCCGACGGCGGCCGGCGGATCTCCCCGCCCTCCACCGTCGAGCCGCGGATGACGCCGGACCGGATCCGGAACATCCCGGTCGCCAGGTCGTCGGCGTTCTCGAAGCGGACCCGCACCGGGCCGACGAAGGAGTACCCCTGCTCCTTCGCGTACTCCCGGGCGAGGTTCGCCAGCTCCTGGCTCAGGCTGTCGGCGTACACCTGGAGCCGCTGGCCGTCCTGCTGCGAGATCTCCACGACGAAGTCGTTCGGCACCAGGGTGCGTCCCGCCGCGACGATCGCGGCCCGGTCGTCCATCTCGCGCTGCACGGCACTGGCCACCTCGACCGGCTGGAGCTCGGACTTGAACGCCCGGGCGAAGGCACCTTCGACCATGCCCTCGAGCCGTCGCTCGAAGCGCTGAATGACGCCCACGGGCACCTCCCTTCCCCACTGGTAGACGATCGTATCGGTGTCAAGGTTCGCTAGAAGTATCCGGTTGCCGGACCACCCCCTGAACCGTGCTAATCTCTTTCTGCACCCGGAAACGGGGCGACACCCGGGGCGGGTGGCGGAACGGCAGACGCGCACGGTTCAGGTCCGTGTGTCCGAAAGGATGTGAGGGTTCAAATCCCTCCTCGCCCACGTAGTACCTAGGACCAGTGTGCTCGCGGAAAGCGCGGGCCGCTGGTCCTACGTCGTTTTTCCCGAGGGGCGACCCCCGGAACCCCCGGCTGTGGGGGGCTTTCGCCCCCCACGCCCCCCTTGTGGCCGGGCTTGCCGGGGATGTGCCGGCTTCTGCGGGGCCGGCCCCTTATCGGCTTCGCCGAGCTCGCCCTTCGGGCATTGCCGGTGCTGCGGGCCTCTAGACCACTTGCAGGTTGGCCATCATTCCCATGTCCTCGTGTTCCGCGTTGTGGCAGTGGAAGAGGTAGCGGCCCCGGTAGCCGTCGAAGCGGGTGATGATCTCCGCGGCCTCGCCGGGGCGCAGGGAGATGGTGTCCTTCAGGCCCGCGTCGTGGGCGAGGGGGCGGCGGCCGCTGCGGGAGAGCACCTGGAAGCCCACCAGGTGGAGGTGGACGGGGTGGTGGACGTCGGCGACCATCCGCCAGACCTCGACGTCGCCCAGGCGGACGGTCACGTCGGTGCGGGCGGGGTCGAACGGCTTCCCGCCGATGAGCCAGCCGTGGCCGCCGCCCATGCGTCCGGCGCGGAAGGAGAAGTCGCGCACGCGGGCTGCGTCCGAGCGGCGCCAGACCGGCAGGTCTCGGGCGAGGACGCCGGGGACGCGGCTGCCGTCCTTGGCCGCGCGGGCGACGCGGAAGGCCATGACGTCGCGGGTGCGGCCGGTGCCGATGCGGTTGATGATCCTGACCCGGCTGCCGACCTTGACGGCGGCGAAGTCGACGACCACGTCGTAGCGTTCGGCGGGCGCGATCGGCAGGGACCGGTGGGCCACAGGTTTGGCGAGAAGACCCTGGTCCGCGCCGATCTGGACGAGTTCCAGCCGGCGTCCGTCGTCGGTCACGGCTTCGAGCTCGTAGTGGCGGGCGTTGGAGGCGTTCAGGAGGCGGAGGCGGTACTTGGCCCCGTCGACCTCGTGGAGGGGCCACGGCGCGCCGTTGACCAGGATGACGTCGCCCAGGACTCCGGCGAGGTAGTCGTCCTCGACGCCGGGCCGGCCGCGCAGTGCGGGGTCGAGGGAGGGGTAGCGGAGCGTCCCGTCGGCGGCGAACGCGCGGTCGGTGATCACGAGGGGCAGTTCGCGCGGGCCGGCGGGCAGGCCGAGCGCCTCCTCGGCGTCGTCGCGGATGATGTGCAGGCCGGCGAGGCCGCGCCAGATCGCGGGCGCGGTGAAGTCCATCCGGTGGTCGTGGTACCAGAGCATCGTGGGCCGCTGGTCGGACGGGAAGGTGTAGTCCCGCGTCAGCCTGCTCTCCACCGCGTGCGGGTCGCGCATGTCCCCCATGCCGGGCATCCCGTGCATGCCGTGCGCGGGTTCCCGCCAGTCCCGAGGAAGGACGAGGTCGGTCGGGTAGCCGTCGGAGGACGCCGGGGTGCGTCCGCCGTGCAGGTGGACGACCGTCGGCACCGGCAGTTCGTTGCGGTGCGTGACGGTGAGGGGGCGGCCGCGGCGGGCCTCGATCGTCGGGCCGGGGAAGGTGCCGTTGTACGTCCAGAGCGGTGTGCGGACCCCGGGCAGGATCTCGGCGGTCGTCTCGCGCTGGGTGATCTCGTAGCGGTCGATCCCGCCCGTTGTGCTGACCGGCTTCAGGACGGCCGGGAGCGGTAGCGGGGTCTGGAACGGCGGCGGCAGCGGGACCTTGCTGCCCAGTTCGGCGCCAGTGCGCGGCGGACGGCGGGTCAGGGCGTTCGCGGTCGTCAGCCCGGTGAAGGCCACCAGACCGAGGGCTCCGCCGATGCCGAGGACGCGGCGCCGGGCCATGGCGTGGTCACTCACCGGCGGCCTCCTGGAGGGTGAGCGCGCGACGCCAGACGTCCACGAACTGGACGACGAGCGCGGCGATGGTCGCGACACCGAGCGGGAGGTGCAGCCACAGCGCGCCGGCCGTCCCGGCGAAGTACTGGACTGTCTCCGCCGCCACGAGGGCGAGCGTCGCGAGGAACGGCCAGGCGCGGCGGGCGCGGACCCACACGACGATCGCCACGATCAGCTGCACGTACCCGAGGGACGTGGTGGCGTTGGCTCCGGCCGCGTGCAGGCGCAGCCCGTCGAAGCCCCCGCTCAGCAGGACGCCGGCGAACACCGGCTGGCCGAAGATCACCACCAGGTGCGCGCTGACGACGGCTCTGTAGACCCACCATGAGGGCCGTGCGGCGGCCATGGCGCCCCTCCTTACTTCTGTCTCTTCCGTGAACTCGATGACGTTATGACTCCTCGGTACTGCTGTCTGAGATCAATATCGCTATGGTGGTATGACGCCGCGCGCATGGAGGAGGAGCAGTGGACCTGAACACGCTCAGGCAGTTCCTGGTGGTGGCGCGGCTGGAGCACCTCAGCCGCGCGGCCGAGGAACTGCGCGTCGCCCAGCCGTCGCTGAGCCGCACCATCGCCCGGCTGGAGGGCGAACTCGGCACGCCCCTGTTCGACCGGGCCGGACGGCTCCGGCTGAACGACACCGGCAAGCTGTTCCTCGGCTATGTCGAGCGCTCGCTCGGCGAGCTCGACGCGGGGCGGCGGGCGGTCGCCGAGGCCGCGGGCGAGGGCTTCGGGAGCGTCCGGCTGGCGTCGGAGACCCTGCTCACCTTCACCGGGCCGCTCGCGGCCTACCGGAAGGCGCATCCCGACATCGAGGTCGAGCTGTACCAGCTCGCGGCGGCGGAGATGGCCCGCCGCCTGACGGCCCAGGACGTCGACCTCTGCGTCTCCTCGTACCCCATCCGCGCCGAGGGGCTGGAGTCCGTCCGGCTGCTGGACGAGGCCGTATGGCTGGCCGCGCCGCTGGACCATCCGCTGGCGGACCGCACGTCGGTGACCGTCGAGCAGATCGCGGACCAGCCCTTCGTCTCGGCGCACCGCGGGCACTGGGGCCGCCGCCTGCTCGACCGGCTGTTCGCGGCCCGGGACCTCGCGCCGAGGATCGTCTGCGAGGCGGACGAGGCGAGCGCCATCGCGGAGATGATCATTGCCGGGCTCGGCGTCGGCCTCGTCCCGGACCTCGCCCGGCGCTCGGCCGCCGGCGCGCCCGTCGCCTGGATCGCCGTCGACGACCCCGAGTGCCGGCGCGTCCTCAGCCTGTACTGGGGCGCGGGAAGCCACCTGTCCACCGCCGCGCGGCTGATGCGCGCCACCCTCACGAGCTGGGACTGGGGCGGAGGGACGGCGGCGGCCTGACATCCCGGGGTGCTGTGCCGTCGTATCAGCGCAAGCCTGGAACCACGGGAAAGGGTGATCGCGATGGCTTCACAGCAGGAGACCGAGGTCAGGGGACGGATCGACGCGATCGTCGAGGGCATCCGTGCCAAGGACATCGAGGCCCTGGAGCGGCTGTACGCGGCGGACGTCGTGTCCTTCGACGTCGAGCCGCCGCTGCAGCACGTCGGCGTCGAGGCGAAGATGAGGAACTGGGCCAAGGTGTTCACCCTGTTCCAGGACGTGGCCTACGAGGTCCGCGACCTGGCGGTGACCGTGGGCGGCGACGTCGCGTTCGGGCACTGCTTCGGCCGCCTCAGCGGCACGCTGGCGGACGGGACGGCGGCGAAGGGCATGTGGGTGCGCGCCATGTTCTGCTTCCGGCGGACCGGCGGCGACTGGATGATCGTGCACGACCAGGCGTCCGTGCCGTTCGACTTCCCGACCGGCAGGGGCGTGACCGACCTGGAGCCGTGACCGGCCCGGCGCCCTCCAGGTCAGCCGGACAGCGCCCTGACCAGCCCGGACTCGTAGGCGACGATCACGAGCTGGGCGCGGTCGCGGGCCTGGAGCTTGGTGAGCAGCCGTCCGATGTAGGTCTTCACGGTGGCGAGGCTCAGGTGCAGGCGTTCGGCGATCTCGGTGTTGGACAGCCCGCGGGCGACGAGGACGAGGACCTGCCGTTCCCGGTCGGTGACGGCGTCCAGGCCGTCCGGGCGCGGAAGGTCCGGGCCGGGGCCGGGCTCGGGCCGCCGGGCGAACTCGGCGATGAGGCGGCGGGTCACGCTGGGTGCGAGGAGCGCCTCGCCCGCGGCCACGACGCGCACGGCGTCGAGGAGGTCGCCCGGCGGGGTGTCCTTGAGCAGGAAGCCCGCCGCGCCCGCGCGCAGGGCCGAGAAGACATGGGCGTCAAGGTCGAACATGGTCAGGATGATGACCCGGACGTCCCTGGTGTCCTCGGCCAGGCGGATGCGGCGAGTGGCCTCGATGCCGTCCATGTGCGGCATGCGGACGTCCATCAGGACGACGTCCGGGCACAGGGTGCGGGCGAGTTCGACGGCTTCCGTCCCGGTCGCCGCCTCGCCGACCACGGTGAGGTCGGAGGTGGTCTCGATGAGGGCGCGGAAGCTGCCGCGCAGCAGCGCCTGGTCGTCGGCGACCAGGACGCGGACCGCCTCGCTCACCGGCCGGTCCATCCGGGA
>NZ_JBFAOF010000162.1:0-10918 GCF_040675125.1 Spirillospora sp. NPDC049652
GCTTGACGTCGTGGTTCGACAGCACCCACGTCGCGGGCGCGGCGCCCGCGGCGCGCAGCGTGCCGTCGATGACCTCGCGCAGCCTCGCCGCGTCCCACGGCGTGCCGAGGTAGTGGAAGTTGAACGCCTGGTGCAGCTCGTCCGGGCGGGTGTACCTCGCGAGCCGCTCGGTGTCGGGGGCCCACGCCTCGGCGACGCCGATCCGCTCGCCCGGGTAGGAGTCGAGCAGCTTGCGCCACGCGCGGTGGATCTCGTGGACGCCGTCCTGGTCGAAGTAGGGCAGGACGGCGGTGCCGAGCATCTCGGACTGGCCGGTGTGGCCGACGTCGGGGAGCCCGGCGGCCTTGACCATGCCGTGCGCGACGTCGATCCGGAAGCCGTCCACGCCGAGGTCGAGCCAGAACCGCAGGATGTCCTCGAACTCGGCGCGGACGCCGGGGTTCTCCCAGTTCAGGTCGGGCTGCTCGGGCGCGAACAGGTGCAGGTACCACTGCCCGTCCGGCAGCCGGGTCCACGCCGGGCCGCCGAAGACCGACTCCCAGTCGTTCGGCGGCTCCGCGCCGTCCGGGCCGCGGCCATCGCGGATCATGTACCGGTCGCGCTCGGGCGAGCCGGGCGCGGCGGCGACGGCGGCCCGGAACCACGGGTGCCGGTCGGAGCTGTGGTTCGGCACGACGTCGACGATGACGCGCAGGCCGTGTCCGTGGGCGTCGGCGATGAGGTCGCGGGCGTCGTCCAGGGTGCCGAACAGCGGGTCCACGTCGCGGTAGTCGGCCACGTCGTAGCCGAAGTCGGCCATCGGCGAGACGTAGAACGGGGTGACCCACAGCGCGTCCACGCCCAGGCCGGCCAGGTACGGCAGCCGGGAGCGGATGCCCGCGAGGTCGCCGATGCCGTCGCCGTTCGCGTCCGCGAAGCTGCGCACGTACACCTGGTAGATCACCGCGTCCCGCCACCAGGCGGTGGGAGGCGTGTCGGTCATGGCATCCTTTCGGTCGCGTGGCGCCGGGCCACGGGGTGCCGGGCCACGGGGCGCCGGGCCACGGGGCGCCGGGTCATGGAGCGGTGGGTCACTTGACGCCGCCGGCCGTGAGGCCCGCGACGATCCGGCGCTGGAAGACGAGCACGACGATGATGAGCGGGACGGTCACGATCACGCCCGCCGCCATCTGCGTGCCGAACGGCTGGTCGAAGCCGGACACGCCGGTGAACTTGGAGATCGCGACCGTCGCGGTCTGCATCTCCTTGCGGTTGACCATCGACAGCGCGATGAGGAACTCGTTCCACGCCGCGATGAAGGTCAGGATCGCGGTGGTGAACACGCCGGGCGCGGCGAGCGGCACGATGATCTTACGGAACGCCTGGCCGCGGGTGCAGCCGTCCACCATCGCGGCCTGCTCCAGCTCGAACGGCAGCTGCCGGAAGAACGCGGTGAGCAGCCACACCGACAGCGGCAGCGCGAAGCCGAGGCTCGGCACGATCATCGCCTGGTAGGTGTTGATCCAGTGGATGTCGGTGAACAGCTTCAGCAGCGGGACGAGCTGGGAGACGCCCGGGAACATCGTCGTCCCGATGACCAGGCCCAGCACGGCGTTCTTGAACCGGAAGTCCAGCCGGGCCAGCGCGTAGGCCGTGAACACGCCGACGACCAGCGTGAACACCGTGGTGATCCCGGCGACGACGATGCTGTTCAGCAGCGCCCGGCCGAAGTCGTTGTGCCCGCCGAACACCGCGCGGAAGTTCTCGGTCGAGACCGGCGACGGCACCGGCGAGTTGTCGAACTGGTCCTGGGGGCGCCGCAGCGCCGAGGCGACCATCCAGTAGAACGGCGCCAGGCAGTAGACCGCGACGGCGGCCAGGCCGAGGTAGGACAGGGCGCGCTTCACCGCTTCGCCGCCTTTCGCGTCCGCCGGGCCTCGCCGATGATGTCGGCGCCGAGGAGCTTGACGAACAGGTAGGCGATGAGCGCGATGTAGGCGAACAGGATCGTCGCGTACGCCGCGGCCGAGCCGTACCGCAGGTTCGTCGCCTCGAACCAGGCGAGCATGGTCAGGGTCTCCACCGACTTCTGGTTGACGCCGACGAGGACGGCCGGCAGGTCGAACATGCGCAGCACGTCCAGCATCCGGAACAGCACCGCGACCAGCAGCGCGGGCTTGATCAGCGGCAGCGTCACGAAGACGAACCGCTGCCACACGCTCGCGCCGTCCACCTTGGCGGCCTCGTGCACCTCGCGCGGGATCATCTGGAGCCCGGCGAGCACGAGCAGGCCGATGAACGGGGACGTCTTCCACACCTCGGCGATGATCACCGCGAGCTTGGCGGGGAAGCCGTCGGCCGTCCACAGCACCTGGTGGCCGAGGACGGCGTTGGCCGCGCCGTCCGCCTGGAAGATCCACCGCCACAGCAGGCCGGAGATCGCGGTGGGGATCGCCCACGGGACCAGGATGCTGGCCCGCACGAGCGCCCGGCCGCGGAACGCCTGCTGCATGATCAGCGCCATCCCGACGCCGATCAGGGTCTCCAGGGTGACCGTGGTGACGGTGAAGAACGTCGTGTTGGCGAAGGCGTTCCAGAACGCGTCGGCGCGGTCGCCCTCGAAGACGGACGTGTAGTTGTCCAGGCCCACGAACCTGTTGCCCTGGACGACGAACCCGTCGGCGTCCAGCCCGCTGCCGCGCGCGTACAGCGACTCGCGCAGCCCGGCGAGCACCGGGTAGCCGACGACCAGCGCCAGGACCAGCAGGGTCGGGGAGAGCAGGAGCGCGGCCATCCGGCGCTCCCCGCGCCGCGCGCCGCCGGGGCGGCGCGGGCGCGAGGAGCGGACGGCGGCGCGCCGGGAGACACCGCTCACTTCAGAACTCACTTCAGCACTCACCTTCGGAGCTCGCGGCACGGCTTCGCGGAGCGGTTCACTGCCCCGCGGTCAGCGTGGTCAGCTTGCCCTGGAGGTCGGTGAGCGCCTGGTCGACGGGCTTGCCGCCGTTGACGGCGTCGTACACCGAACCCTGGATCGCGGCCGTGACGTCGCCGTACTTGACCACGACGGGCCGCGGCTTGGCGGTGGAGATGGCCTGCTTCAGCACCGGCAGGTACGGGAACTTCTTGGTCAGCTCCGGGTCGTCGTACAGGGACGCGACCGTCGGGGCCTGCGAGGTGGCCATGAGGTTGGCGCGCTGCGCCTGCTCGCCGGTCAGGTACTTGATGAAGTCGAGCGCGGTGGCCTTGTTCTTGGCGAACGCGGAGACCGCCAGGTTGTGGCCGCCGAGGTTGGCGACGCCCGGGCCGTTCTGGCCGGGCAGCGGCGCCACGGCGAACTTGCCCGCCACCTTGGACGAGCCGTCGGTCGCGTTCGCCATGGCGTACTGGTACGGCCACTGCCGCTGGAACAGCAGCTTCCCGCCCTGGAAGTAGCGGCGTCCGCCCTCGGTGTCGAGGGTGACGGCCTCCTTCGGCATGCGGTCCTTGCGGGCGCCCGCGAGGAACTCGACGCCCGCCTTGGCCTGCGGCGTGTTCACGGTCGGCTTGCCGGACGCGTCCAAGATGGAGCCGCCCTGCGCCTCGATCGCCTCGACCGCGCTGATCGTCAGGCTCTCGGTCTTGTTGACCTCGGTGAAGTAGCAGTCGACGCCCTTGCCCTCGGGCAGCGCCTTGACCTTGTCGCAGTCGGCCCACATCTCGGCGTAGGTCTTCGGCGGGGCGCTGATCCCGGCCTTGTCGAGCAGGTCCTTGCGGTAGTACAGCATCCCGGCGTCGGAGGTGGACGGCACGGCGTAGAGCTTGTCGCGGTACTGCCCGGTCGTGACCGTCGCGGGCAGCATCTTCGACAGGTCGACCTGGTCCTTGGGCAGCGGCGTCAGCCAGCGGTTCGCGGCGAACTCGGCGGTCCAGACGACGTCCAGGTTGAGGACGCCGTACGCGTCGGACTTGGTCTGCGCGTTCTGGATCATCTGCTGGCGCTGGTCGTTCGGCTCGTCCGGCAGCTCGACGACGCGGACCTGCTCCTTGGGGTGCGCGGAGTTCCAGCCGTCGATCTGCTTCTGCAGGTTGCCCGACCGGTCCTTGCCGGTGACGAACGTGACCGGGCCGCGGCCGTCGAGCGCCGCGGACGGCGCGGAGTCCTTCTTGTCGTCGCCTCCGCCGCAGGCCGTCAGCGCCGCGAGCGCCAGACAGGTCAGCGCTCCGGCCGTGATGGTACGCCGCATGGGGGTCCTCCTCTGTGAAACGGGTTTGACGTGGTGTGCAGCCCGTTTCACCTGTTCCTCGTGGGGGTGGTGCGGCGACGGTAGCAATCGGCCGCAAGGAACGTAAAGTCCTTGCAGAAAGTTTCTGCAAGCCGACAAACGGGTCGACGCCACCCGGCCGGCTGCGGGACGCTCCTGGAATGACCGGACAGCAAGGGGCCCCGGGGGAGCGGCGGGCGGAGACCTCCGCGTCCGCGCCCCGCACGGCGGAACACCGCCTGGTGACCGACCACACCGTCCTGTCGGTGGTCGTCGGTTCCCGGGCCTACGGCCTGGACACCGCCGCCAGCGACACCGACCGGCGCGGCGTCTTCGTCGCGCCGACCGAGCTGTACTGGCACTTCGACAAGCCGCCGACCCACGTGACCGGCCCGGAGGACGAGCAGTTCTCCTGGGAGTTCGAGCGCTTCTGCGAGCTGGCGCTGGCCGCGAACCCGACCGTCCTCGAATGCCTGTGGTCGCCCCTCGTCGAGCACGTCACCCCGGTCGGCGCGGAGCTCCTGGACGCCCGTGCCGCGTTCGTGTCCAAGCGCGCCCACCGGTCGTTCGTCGGCTACGCCGACAGCCAGTTCCGCAAGATGGAGAACCACGAGGCGCGCAACCCCAAGCACGTCATGCACATGCTGCGGCTCCTGATCAGCGGCCTCCACCTGCTCGAACACGGCGAGCCGCTGGTCCGGATGGACGAGCACCGCGACCGGCTGATGGCCGTCCGGGCGGGGGAGACGCCTTTGGACGAGGTCGCGGCCTGGCGCGCGTCCCTGACCGCCCGCATGGAGGACGCCCTCGCCCGCACGTCCCTGCCGGACGAGCCCGACCGCGCCCGCGTCGACGCCCTCCTCCACTCCGTCCGCCGCCGAAGCCTGACCGGAAGCTGACCTTCTCCCTCTCTCCTAGATCTCTGACGCTCCTCGATTGCCCAGATCAGGGCGGACATCCAAGCCGCCCTGACGGAGGACATGGACTACGAACCGAGCGGCTTCTCGGGCGGCCAGTTCCTGGGCGGAGTCCCTCTTGTGCGCCGCATGATCACTGACAGCCTTGATCATGAGCCAGTCGCGACGAGCGCTTGCGGCAGCCTCATAAACGGCTGCACACTCCATCTCACCGCCTAGAGCATCCGGATGCTCTTTGATCAAGCGGTCACGGTAGAGCACTGAATCCACGACTGCGTTCAGGGAGATCATCGGGCCTCGAAATACCCGTTTACCCGTCCACCCATGAGTGGCGGCCGTCGCCCGGCTGAGCAGCAGGGGCGAAGGATCAGGCCGAGAACCGCGGCCTAGTTCCACGGTCTCGGAGGCGACGTTGGGGCTGTCAGTAATCCTCTTGTGATCCTGGAGTCTGACCTGAGTAGCGACCAATATGGAGCCGATCTCCTGCTCTTTGAGGCCGAAGCATATTCCTGTGAGCAGGACGAAGTCTGGGTCCAGCTCGTCGATTAACGTTCGCGTAATGTCGCTTGCGCTCGAGAGACCGCGGCTTCCTTGTACTGGGAACTGGGCGAGCGTCACGACGGTGTTTCGAAGCTTGCCCAGCGGAAAGACAGTCGACTGTTTCAGGTGCTGTGGCTCAATCTCTTGTGAGTTGTTGGCCTCCTGTGCGGCAGTCAGAACCGCTTCACGTTCTGTGTCTGTTGTTACAAGAATAAGAACTCGCGTGGGCGACGTGATGCGGTCGAGCGCGTCGAGAAAGTTTTTGCGGGCCATGTTCCAACTCTTTCTCTTGTCGGTGATCATCCGAATGGATACCGGTATAGCCATTAGCCACATAAGGCTCAAGCCCAGGCCGGCCATAAAGGCGCGATTGGTGGCTGGTGTTATTCCATTGGGATCGTGCAAAAATGCGCGTTCGAATGCCCAGCGAAGGGCTAAATGAAATGAGGCGGGGCGGCCGGTGCAACTGGAATGGGCGCAGGCGTCTCGCTCTGCTCCTCCTACCTGCCATGCTAGGTACACGGTCATGAACAGGCAGCTGGCGAGATACGTCAACACCGCGCCGCCGCCGAGCAAGTCGCCGCCCTCTTGTGCTTTCAGGGGTGCATCGGCGCCGAGGGCTGCGAACCGTGGCCGGGACCCGTTGGAGAGGCGGACTTCATGAGTGATCGCCTGGACCTTCTTCCGCGTGTTCTCATCGGTCACTCTGTCCAATTGGAAGACGATTGGTTCGTTAGTCTTTGCGCTGCCTATATGAATAGCCTGTGGATCGCAGTATTTGCGACCAAGTTCTGTCAGTATTTTGCGACGATGCGAGGAGATTTTCTCTGCGAGCTCCTGCGCACGGTCGGGGGCTCGCTGATGGAATAGGGTTACGATCCACAATTCGCCGGGAAGACTTTCTTTTTCAAGCTTTAGGCGCGCGTCACTGAGGATGGTCTGCATTAATTCCGCGACTTCGAGTAGGAGGTTGCCGATCATGGATATTGCCACGTACGAAACTGCGGCGAGGACCGCTATTAGCCCTGGCGTGGAGCTGTTGAAGAAAGTTGAAAGAGGTATCGCCCCGGCATAGAGCGCCCTGGCGGGCGTGATCATGACAAGTATTGGCCAGTAGGTGTCGAGGAAGCGCAATGGGTGCTTAGGCATTAACTTTCTTGTTAACATTGGAGGCTGCAGCAAAGCAAGACCTCCGCTGCTGTCGCGGATGAGGGTTCCCTCTCTGTCTGCGCGTAGGAGGATGAGTGAGAGCGGTGCCCGGCTTCGTGAAATGAACGGCGCGTGTCGGGGGCGTAAGCGGAGAAGAACTCCCCGGCCCTCGGGTGATTTCTTGATCTCCTTGGCTGCGGTTCGCGCAGCGCGCCAGGTAAATGCATTTTGTGTAGTAAGCATCCAATTTCCCGGAGAGGTGACGACCGCTTCCGTGTGGCGAGAATAACGTCGCTGACGCGCGCGCAACGGGGAAGCTCCCGATTCGTTGCCTGATGTGCTGACGATCGCGGCCGGGAACCCTTGCCGCGGACGGGCTGCGGGCGGCCGGATCGGACGAGGTGCGCAATCGACCGGTGGCCGGCTGCCGGTGGTGTGTGAGCCATGCAAAGTCGGTGGGTTCCCGTAGCGTGGGGCGCGTCCGTCACGCGCGTCCCGGAAGGCTTCGCATGGCCCTGCCCGACCGTCCGCTCCTGCCCGGCCAGACCCGCGCGATCCCGCGCACGGTCAGCGCGGTCGCCGCCGCGCTCGCGCCGGACAAGCGCGAGCGGTTCCTGGCGGAGGCGGGCGCGGCCGAGGCCCGGGAGGACGGCCGCGCGCTCGATGCCGTCCTGGAGCACTGGTGGATGGACGCCATGCTCGACCGCGTCCCCGGCCGCGAGCGCCGCGTCACCGACGCCCTCGCCGGCCGCGGCCTGGTCTCGCTGGAGGAGCTCGCCGCCCGCAGGTCGCGGTGACCGACCCCGAACGCGGCTGGACCGTCTTCTGCCAGGAGGAGGCCGCCGCCGACCTGCACGCCATGCCGCGGCCGCTCTTCGAGGACGTCCTGCGCTACTTCGTCCGGTTCGCCGCCGAGGCGGGCGACGCCGTGGACCTCGGCGCGGCCCCGCCCGGCTCGCCGCTGGACGGCACCGGCCTGCGCTTCGAACTCTGCGTCCCCGGCCACCAGGTGATCGTCGAGTACCTGGTCGTCCACGACATCCGCGAGTTCCGCGTCACCGCCGTCCTCTGGCTCGGCTGACCCCGGGCCGCCGCCGGGAGGCGATCCGGTCGTTCGCCGGACGGGGATGGGCGGTTGGGGCAGAATGTCGGCCGTCGAGGTGATCACGGGCGCGAGGAGGACGGCGATGCGCACGGTGTTTCCGCTGGTGGTGGCCGCTGTGGCGGTGGGCGCGGCCGCCTGCTCCTCGGGCGGGAGCGGTGGCGCGCGGCTCAGTTCGGCGGACGCTGCGGGCGCCTCCGGCACGTCGGGCGCGGCGGCGGTGAGCCCGTTCTATGTCGATCCGGGGACCCAGGCGGCCGCCTGGGTGAAGGCCCATCCGAGGGACGCGCGGGCGGCGAGGATCAGGGCGTCGATCGTCGCGCGGCCCGGGGCGAAATGGTTCGGGAACTGGAGCGGCGACATCACCCGCGCGGTCTCCGGATATGTCGGCGCGGCGAAGGCGAAGGGCAAGACGCCCGTTCTCGTCGCCTACAACATCACCGGCCGGGACTGCGGCGGGGCGTCGGGCGGCGGGGCCGGTTCCTCGGCCGCCTACCGGACCTGGATCTCCCGGTTCGCCGCCGCGATCGGGAACCGTCCGGCCATCGTGGTGATCGAGCCGGACGCGGTCGCGCAGCTCGACTGCCTCAAGGGCGACGCGGCGAAGAACCGCATCGCGCTGCTGAATTACGCGACGCGGCAGTTCAAAAGCAAAGCCCCGAAGTCACGTGCATATCTGGACGGTGGAAACGCCCACTGGGTGGCGCCCGCGACCATGGCGAGCCGGTTGAACGCGGCCGGGGTGAAGAACGTCCGCGGCTTCTCCGTGAACGTTTCCAACTTCTTCACGACGGCCGAGTCATCGGCTTATGCGAAGAAGGTCAACGCGGCTCTTTCGAGCAAATACCGCTACACGCGCGGATTCGTCATCGACACCAGCCGCAACGGGCACGGCGGCAAGCCGGGCGTCTGGTGCAACCCGGCGGGCGCGAAGCTCGGAACCGCCCCGCAGGCGGGCGGGTCCGGCTCGGACTACCTGCTGTGGGTCAAGATCCCCGGCGAGTCGGACGGCCCGTGCGGCGTCGGGCCGAACGTCAAGGCCGGGACGTTCAGTCCCGACCTCGCGATGCGGCTGATCAACGGCCGGTAGCCGGCTCGCGCCTGGAGGGCGGTGCCGCGGACGTCAGCGGGACGCGGCGAGGGCCTTGACGGTCTCGACGACCACGGCCCGGCGGCGCGCGAGGGCGGCCTCGTCATCCGGCTCGTCCAGGACCATGCGGCGCATCTGCGGGACGGCGAAGTTCCAGGCGACCAGCCCGAGGATGGTGAACAGCCAGTCCTGCGCGGCGCGGACGCGGGCCGCGTCGTCGTCGGCCCGCGCGCCCACGCCCGCGGCGACCAGGTCGCGGGAGTAACCCCGGTAGACCTCGGTGCGCTCGTCCTCGCCCCAGGTCTTCGGCTGGCAGGACTCCAGCGCCTCCCACATCAGCAGCCGGACGAGCTCCGGATGCTCCTGGTACCAGTCGAAGAGCTGGCCCACGGTCTCGCCGACCGCCTCCGGGTCGAGCGTGCCCGCGTGGCAGACCTCCTCCATCTTGGCCTGGAGGACCGCCCCGAACAGCGCCTCCTTGTTGCCGAAGTAGAGGTAGATCGCCTGCTTGTTGGCCTTGGCGGCGGAGGCGATCCGTTCGACCCGGGCCCCGGCGAGGCCGCGCGCGGCGAACTCGCAGGCGGCCGCCTCGAAGATCCTCGCTCGGGTGGCGTCCGCGTCGTAGCTCATGGCTGAAATTAAACCATCCGGTTGACAAGCCGCTCCGGACGCCCCCATGATCTAAACCAACCGTCTGGTTTATTTTGATCGGAGAACCGCCATGTCCGCTGCTTCCACCGCCCCCGCCCCGGTCCGCTCGCCGCTGCCCGCCGGCCTGGCCGGATCGACCGTCCTGGTGATCGGCGGCTCGTCCGGCATCGGGCTCGGCGCCGCCCGGCTGCTGCACGGCCTGGACGTCCGGGTCGTCCTGTCCGGGCGCGACAAGGCCCGCCTGGACGCCGCCGTCGAGTCCGTCGCCGCCGGGGAGGGGGACGCCGAGGTGCTCGGGGCGGTCGCCGACGCCGCCGACGAGGACGCCGTCCGCGCCGCCTTCGACCTCGCCGGCCAGGTGGACCACGTCCTGCTCACCGCCGGCGGCTACACGGGCGCCGGACCGCTGGCCGAGCTCACGCGGGAGACCGCCCACGAGGCCTACGACCAGCGCGTCTGGGCCGCCCTGGTCGCCGCGCGCATCGCCGCCGAGCGGATGCCCGCCGGAGGCTCGCTCACCTTCACCTCCGGGAACCTCGTCGTCCGCCCGACGCCCGGCATCGTCGGGGCCATGGCCCCCGGCGGCGGGGTCGAGACGCTGACCCGCGTGCTCGCCGTCGAGCTCGCGCCGCAGCGGCTCCGGGTCAACACCGTCCGGTACGGCGCGTTCGACACCCCGCTGCTGCGCGGCGTCGGCGGGCTGCCCACGGACGAGGCCGTCCGGGAGGCCGGCGCGGCCCTGCCGCTCGGCCGCTTCGGCACCGCCGAGGAGGCGGGCGCGGCCTCGGTGTTCCTCATGGCCAACACCTACATGACCGGCCAGGTCGTCACCGTGGACGGAGGCCAGATCCTCGCCTGACGCGGCCCCGTCCCCGATCGTTTACAAGCAGTCGTCACGGGAATGCAAAGAGTGATGAATGCCCGCAGCGGAAGGGGACGAGCATGCTGACGCCGTCCGAGGTCGCCCGGAAGACCTTCACCACCGTGCGGCTGCGGGAGGGGTACGACCTGGTCGAGGTGAACACCTTCCTCGCCGACGTCGAGTCCGCCCTGACCGCGCTGCACCGGGAGATCGAGGGGCTGCGGGCCCGGCCGCCCGAGTCGCCCGAGGCCGCGGCCCGCGTCATGGGCCTCGCCCAGGAGACCGTGGACCGGCTGCTCGACGCCGCCCGGCGGGAGGCCGCCGAGATCGTCGAGCGGGCCCGCGAGCGCGCGGGCGCGGTGGAGGAGGAGGCCCGGGCGGCGG
>NZ_JBFAOF010000163.1:0-10772 GCF_040675125.1 Spirillospora sp. NPDC049652
CGCGCTGCTGGTGCGGTCGCGGCCGGCCGTCCCGCGACCTGCCGGGGGCGCCCCCGAATCGCTGCTCCGGCAGGCGCGGGCCGGGGCCTCGTACGTCTGCCGGTGTTCACGATGGACGCGCTGACCCCGACCGAGGGCCAGGCCGCCGCGCGCCGCCTGCTCGCCCTGCCCGAGGTGCCGGACGGCGTGTTCTGCGCCAACGACCTACTCGCCATCGGCCTGACCAACGAGCTGGTGCGGCTCGGCGTCCGGGTCCCGGACGACATCGCCGTGATCGGCTACGACGACATCGAGCTCGCCGCGTCCGCCGCGGTGCCGCTCACGACCGTCCGGCAGCCGCGCCGCGAGCTCGGCCGCGCCGCCGCCGAGCTGGCCCTCGCCGAGACCGCCGAGGGCGCGGCGCACCACCACCGGCAGCTCGTCCTGACCCCGGAACTGATCGTCCGCGACTCCGCCTGACTCCCCGCCTTCGGCCTTCCCGCTCCCGTTCGGCCTTCCCGCCTCCCGCCTTCGGCCCTCCCGCCTCCCGACTCCCGCGCTCTTCCCGCGTGGTCCGCTCCCCCGCCATCGCCTGACTCCAGGCCCCCACGCCCTTGACGGAATGCCGTTCGGTCTGCGTGGCTGGACGCATGGCGACGACCGGTGTGCCCGGCGCTCGGGCGATTCTGGGGTTCGATCCGTCCGATCCGGCGTTCCGTTCCGATCCGTACGCCGCGTACCGGCGGCTCGCGGAGACCGGGGAACTGACGCGCACCGAGGCGGGGCTGTGGGTCACGACGTCCTACCGGCTGTGCGAGAGCGTGCTGCGGGACCACCGGTTCGGGCACAGGCCGGACGGCGCGGACGGGGCCGCCTGGCGGCGCTCGGCCGGGGCGCGGCGGTCGTTCCTCACGATGGACCCGCCCGACCACACACGGCTGCGGCGGCTCGTCGGACGGGCGTTCACCCCCCGGCTGGTCGAGCGGCTCAGGCCGCGCGTCGAGGAACTCGTGGACGGTCTGCTCGCGGACGCCGGCGATCGGCCCTTCGACCTCATCGCGGGGCTCGCCTACCCGCTGCCCGTGATCGTCATCAGCGAGCTGCTGGGCGTCCCGCCGGAGGACCGGGAGCGGTTCCGCGGCTGGTCGGACGCCCTCGCCCGCGGCCTGGACCCGGACTTCCTCCTCCCACCGGACGACCTCGCCAGGCGGGAGGAGGCGCGCGCGGAGTTCGCCGTGTACTTCCGGCATCTGGCGGCCCGCCGCCGGGAGGAGCCGCGCGACGATCTGCTGACCGCGCTGACGGCGTCCTATGACGGGGAGGCGCTGACCGAGGCGGAGCTGCTGGCGACCTGCGTCCTGCTGCTGGTCGCGGGGCACGAGACGACCGTGAACCTGATCGGGAACGGCGCGCTGGCGCTGCTGCGGAACCCCGAGCAGCTCGCCCGGTTCCGGGAGCGCCCGGACGGGACCGCCGTGGCCGTCGAGGAGCTGCTCCGGTACGACCCGCCGGTCCAGTTCACCGTCCGGGCGGCGCTGGAGGACGTCGAGCTGGCCGGGACGGCGATCGGCAGGGGTGAGATGGTCCTGCTGCTGACCGGCGCGGCGAACCGGGACCCGGCGGTGTTCCCGGAACGTCCGGACGAGCTCGACCTCGCCCGGTACGCCGATGCCGGGACCGCCCGCCATCTGGCGTTCGGCCTCGGCATCCACTACTGCCTCGGCGCCCCCCTCGCCCGGCTGGAGGGCGGGGTGGCGCTGCGCATGCTGTTCGAGCGCGACGTCCGCCCGGCGGGCGCCGGGAACGGAGCCCCGGCGGCGGACCTGGACCGGCCGTCCTACCGGGACAACGTCGTGCTGCGCGGGCTCGCCGGGCTGCCGCTGGCTATTCGGGCTTGACCAGCGGGAACAGGATGGTCTCCCGGATGCCCTTGCCGGTGAACGCCATGATCATGCGGTCGATGCCGGCGCCCATCCCGCCGGTCGGCGGCATCGCGTACTCCAGCGCCCGCAGGAAGTCCTCGTCGAGCTGCATGGCCTCGGGGTCGCCCCCGGCGGCCAGCAGGGACTGCTCGGTGAGGCGGCGGCGCTGCTCCAGCGGGTCGACCAGCTCGGAGTAGGCGGTGCCGAGCTCGGTGCCGAACCCGATGAGGTCCCACTTCTCGGTGAGCAGCGGCTCGTCGCGGTGCTGCCGGGTGAGCGGCGAGGTCTCGACCGGGTAGTCCATGACGAACGTCGGCTGGATCAGGGTGTGCTCGATGAGCTCCTCGAACAGCTCCTGGACGAGCTTGCCCTGGCCCCACTTGGGGTCGCACTTCACGCCGTGCGCCTCGGCGATCTTGCGGACGTCCTCGATCGGGGTGTGCGGGGTGATCTGCTCCCCGACCCTCTCCGACACCGAGCCGTACAGCGTGACGCGCGGCCACTCGGCGAGCCCCAGGTCGATCTCGACGTCGCCGTGCCGCACGACGGTCGTGCCGAGGGCCGCGACGACGGCCTTCTGGTACATCCGCTGGGTGAGGTCGGCCATGTCGTTGTAGTCGAGGTAGGTGCCGTACGCCTCGAGCATCGTGAACTCGGGGTTGTGCGTGGAGTCGGCGCCCTCGTTCCGGAAGTTCCGGTTGATCTCGAAGACGTTGTCGATGCCCCCGACGACGAGCCGCTTCAGGTACAGCTCGATCGCGATCCGCAGGTACAGATCCATGTCGTAGGCGTTGATGTGGGTCCTGAACGGCCGCGCCGCCGCCCCGCCGTGGATCGGCTGGAGCATCGGCGTCTCGACCTCGAGGTAGCCCTCGTCGTGCCAGAAGTCCCGGACGGCGCGGACGGTGCGGCTGCGCAGCCGGGCCATCTCGCGGGCCTCGTCGTTGACGATCAGGTCGACGTACCGCATCCGGACCCGCGCCTCGGGGTCGGTGAGCCCGGCGTGCTTCTCCGGCAGCGGGCGCAGGCACTTGGCGGTGATCTGGAACGACTCGGCCATGACCGACAGCTCGCCGCGCCGGGACGTGATGACCTCGCCGGTCACCCCGACGTGGTCGCCGAGGTCGACCTCGCGCTTCCAGAACTCCAGCTGCTCGTCGCCGACGTTGGCGAGCGACAGCATCACCTGGATGTCGCCCGAGCCGTCGCGGAGCGTGGCGAAGCACAGCTTGCCGGTGTTGCGGACGAGCATGACCCGGCCGACGACGCCGACCCGCTCGCCGGTCTCGGTGCCGGGCTCCAGGTCGGGGTGTTTCGCGCGGACCTCGGCGATGGTCGCCGTGCGGGGGTAGGTCACCGGGTACGGGTCGACGCCGGTCTCGCGGAGCCGGTCGAGCTTCTCCCGGCGGACCCGCATCTGCTCGGGCAGGTCGTCGTAGGTCTCGTCACTCACGGCCCAAGGCTACCGACCCGCCGCCCCGGGGCGGGAATCGTCACCCCTCCTGGCCCGCCTCGGCCGCCCGGGAGGCGTCCGGGGGCTCCGGAGGCCCCGTGGGGCTTCCGGGGGCTTCAGGGGCTCGGCAGGGACGGCGGCGGGACGAGGGCGGGCCCGAGATCGCGGGCCAGGGCCGCGGCCAGCGAGCGGAAGGCGCGGACCTCCGGGCGGGTGTCGTCGCGGCGGGCGGCGAGGACGCTCCGCTCCCACGGCGCGTCCAGCAGCGGGACGAACCGGACGCCAGGCCAGCTGTAGAACCGGATGAACGAGTACAGGCCGGAGCTGAGGCCGCGTCCGGCGGCGGTGCCGGTGAGGACGTCCTGCGGGGTGCGGACGCCCTCGGGGTTGAGGCGCGGCGGCTCCCCGTTGCGTCCGCCGGCGAAGTAGAGGTAGTCGCGGAACGCCCGGGACACGCCGTCCGGCAGGCCGAGGAACGGGCGGTCGACGATGTCGGCCATGCGCAGCGCGGGGGCGTCGGCGAGGGGGCTGCGCTCCGGGACGGTGATGATGCGCGGCTCGGTGGTCATCGTGTCGAAGACGATGCGCTCGTCGTCGGGGGCGGGGCGCAGGAACGCCACGTCCACCCGCCGCTCGACCAGGGCCGCGACGTGCTCGGTGAAGTCAAGGCTGACGACGGTGACGGGGGTGTCCGGGCGGGCGCGGCGGAACGCGCGCAGGATCGCGGGGGTCAGCTCCGCCGAGCCGTGCACCATGATCCCCACCCGGAGCCCGGTGGCCGGCGGGCCTCCGGTGGGGCGGGGCGGGTCCTCGCGCAGGTCCGCGACCGCGTCCGCGGCGGCGTCGGCGGCCGCGAGGGCCGCGCGCGCGTGCGGGACGAGCCGCTCGCCCGCCTTGGTCAGCCGCAGCGGGGACCGTTCCAGCAGCGGGACGCCGAGCTCCCGTTCGAGCCGCCGCACGTGCCCGGTGACGGCCGGGGGCGACAGGAACAGCCGGGCCGCCGCGCGGGCGAACTGCCCCTCCTCGACCACCGCGAGGAACGAGGCGAGGTGACGGAGCTCCACGAACCCCAAGGTAACCGGGCCCCAGGACGCCGGACACACGCGGGTTCCCGTCCCGAGCGGCTTCGCGTGTTCCGGTGCCGCGCCCTCACGGTATCCGGACTAACCGGACACGGCGCGGCCGGTTCACGATTCGTGAAGCGCTTTCCGGCCGGCGCGGTTCGGTGAGTAGACCGGACGTCATGGCCACCGTCTCCCTCCCCCGCGCCCCCGCCGACGACCGCGTCCCCGTCTCCGCCTGGGGGCCGGTCGCGCTGGCGTTGTTCGGGGTCGGCTGGGGCGCCAACCAGTTCGCCTCGCTCCTCGGGCTGTACGCCGACCGCCTGCACCTGGGCGGCGGCGAGACGCGCGCGATGTTCGGGATCTACGCGCTCGGACTCGTCCCGGGCCTCGCCCTCGGCGGGCCGGCGTCGGACCGGCACGGCCGGCGCCGCCTCGTGCTGCCGTTCGCCTCGATGTCCGCGCTGGTCACGGCCGTCCTGATGGCGGGCGCGGCCGTCCCGTCCCTGCTCTACGCCGGACGGCTCGCCGCGGGCGTGGTGACCGGCGCGGTCCTCGCCGCCGGGACGGCCTGGGTCAAGGAGCTGGCCCCGCGCTCGGGCACCCGGATCACGGCCCTGGCCGTCTCGGGCGGATTCGGGGCCGGTCCGCTGGCGTCCGCGCTGGTCGCGCAGTGGCTGCCGCATCCGCTGCTGACCGCCTACGTCCCGCACCTGGTCATCATGGCGATCGCGCTGCCCCTGCTCTTCCGCGCGCCCGAACCCGAACCCGCGGCGTTCCCCAAGCCTGTGACCGCGTCCGAACCCCTGACCGCGTCGGAGCCCGTCGTCCGCGCCGGGAGCGGGTCGGCCGAGCCGCTCGGGCCGGACCGGCGGAGTGCCGCCGGGCGTCGGAGCGGGTTCTGGTCGTCGGTGGCCCCCGTCGCGATCTGGTCGTTCACCGCGCCGGTGAACGCGTTCGCGGTGCTGCCGTCCGAGGTGCCGGTCCACCACCTGCGGATCGCGTACGCCGGACTGGTCACGGCGATCACCCTCGGCTCCGGCATGGCCGCGCAGCCGGTCGCGCGCCGCCTGGAGGCGCGCCATCCCCGACTGGTCGCGCGGACGGGGCTCGGGCTGACGACCGCCGGGCTGCTCGTCGCCGCGCTGACCGTCGCGTCCGGCCTGCCGGTGCTGAACGTCGTCGCGGCCGTCCTGCTGGGCTCGGCGTACGGGTTCGTCCTGACCTACAGCCTGGGCGAGGCGGCGCGCATCGCCTCACCCGGCGGGCTCGCCCGGCTGACCGCGATCGTCTACGCGCTGGTGTACGTGGGCATGTTCACGCCGCTGGTCATCACCGCGCTGACGGCCGTGGCCCCGCTGACGGCCCTGCTCGGCGCGGGAGCGGCGCTCGCCGCGCTCTGCCTGGCCTGGGTCTGGGTGCGGACCTAGTTCGCCGCCGAGCCGGTGTTGCGCTGGTAGATGAGCCGGAGGCCGACCAGGGTCAGCCAGGGCTCGTGGTGGTCGATCGTGCGGGCCTCGTCCAGGACGAGCGGGGCGAGACCGCCGGTCGCGATGACGGTGACCTCGTCGGGGTCGTCGGCCAGCTCCTGCGACATCCGGTCGACGATGCCGTCCACCTGGCCGGCGAAGCCGTAGATCAGGCCGGACTGGAGCGCCTCGACGGTGTTCTTGGCGATCACGCTGCGCGGGCGCTGCAGCTCGATCTTGTGGAGCTGGGCGCCGCGCGCCGACAGGGCGTCGATGGAGATCTCGATGCCGGGCGCGATCGCGCCGCCGACGTACTCCCCCTTGGCGGACACCGCGTCGAACGTGGTGGCCGTGCCGAAGTCGACCACGACCGCTGGGCCGCCGTGCAGGTGCACGGCGGCCAGCGAGTTCACGATGCGGTCGGCGCCGACCTCCTTGGGGTTGTCCATCCGGACCGGCACGCCGGTCTTCACGCCGGGCTCCACGATCACCGCGGGGACGTCGCCGTAGTAGCGGCGGCACATCTCGCGCATCTCGTGCAGCACCGACGGGACCGTGGAGCAGAGCGCGATGCCGCTGATGTCGGTGTCGGCGAGCAGCGGGCTCTGCTGGACCAGGCCCTGGAGCACCACGGCTATCTCGTCCGCGGTGCGGCGCGGGTCGGTGTTGATCCGCCAGTGCTCGATGACCTCCTCGCCCTCGAACAGGCCGAGGACGGTCTGGGTGTTACCGACGTCGATGGTGAGCAGCATCAGGTCCCCGCTGATCAGGAGAAGTCAAGGCCGATGTCGAACACGCGCGCCGAATGCGTCAGCGCACCCACCGCAAGGTAGTCGACACCGGTCACGGCGACGTCTCGGGCCCGGTCCAGGCCGAGCCCGCCGGACGCCTCCAGCTCCGCCCGGCCGTCCACCAGCCGGACGGCCTCGAACAGCTCCTCCGGGGTCATGTTGTCCAGCAGCAGGGACGTGGCGCCGACCTCGACGGCCTCGCGGACCTGGTCCAGCGTGTCACACTCCACCTGGACGTGCAGGGCCGGGTAGGCCGCGCGGATCGCCTCGAACGCCTTGGTCACCGAGCCCGCCGCCGCGATGTGGTTGTCCTTGACCAGCGCCGAGTCGGACAGGCCCATCCGGTGGTTCACGCCGCCGCCGCAGCGCACCGCGTACTTCTGCAGCGCGCGCAGCCCCGGCAGCGTCTTGCGGGTGTCGCGGACGCGGGCCTTGGTGCCGTCGAGCGCGTCCGCCCACGCCCGCGTCGCGGTCGCGACGCCGGACAGGTGGGTGAGCAGGTTCAGCGCGACGCGCTCGGCCCGCAGGACGGCCCTGGTCGGCCCGGAGACCGAGATCAGCACCTGCCCGGCGGTGACCCGGTCGCCGTCGGCCGCCTTCGCCTCCGCGTCGACGGCGAGCAGGTCGAAGACGACCTCCGCGACCGGGATCCCGGCGACCACGCCGTCCTCGCGGGCGGTGAAGTCGCCGGCGGACCGCTCGTCCGGGCCGAAGATCGGCGTGCTGGTGACGTCGACCGGGCCGTCCTCGTCCAGCGCCGTGCGGACGAGCCGCTCCACGGCCTCGGGCTCCAGCCCGGCGGCCCGCAGGCGGTCCGCGAGTTCCTCGTGCATGCTCGGCTCCTCCATCAGCGCTCGAACTCGGTCTGCAGCGTCCCATCCCAGCTCAGCCGGGTGACCAACCGCCCCCGCCAGTGCGCGTCGTCGCGCTCGGGGCGGTCGGCGCGCCAGTGGCTGCCGCGGGTCTCCTCGCGGCGGCGCGCGGCCGCGACGATCGCGCTCGCCACGATGTGCAGGTTGGCGGCCTCCCAGCCGGTGACGCCGGGGTCGCCGAGCGCGCCGGTGAGGTCCGCGAGCTCGCGCTCGGCGGTCGCGAGGCCCTCGGCGGTGCGCAGCACGCCGGCGTGGGCCGTCATGATCTGCTGGATCTCCGTGCGGACGTCGCGGCCGGTGCCGGGCAGGACGTCGGCGGGCAGGGCGTCGGCGGCGGCCTCAGGCGCGTCCGTCACGCCGGTCCCAGGGGCGTCCGTCACGCCGGTCCCAGGGGCGTCCGTCACGCCGGGGGCTGGGGCGTCGGCCGCGATGGCGGCGGCGATGCGCTCGGCGAAGACCAGGCCCTCCAGCAGGGAGTTCGAGGCCAGCCGGTTCGCGCCGTGCACGCCCGTGCAGGCGACCTCGCCGCACGCGTACAGGCCGGGGACGGTCGTCCGGCCGGAGAGGTCGGTGCGGACGCCGCCGCTGGCGTAGTGCGCGGACGGCGCGATCGGGATCGGCTCGGTCACCGGGTCGATCCCGTGGTGGCGGCAGGCCGCCAGGATGGTCGGGAACCGGCGTTCCCACAGCTCGGCGCCGAAGTGCCGGCCGTCCAGCAGCATGTGGGACGCGCCCGTCTCGCGCATCCGGGTCGTGATCCCCTTGGTGACGACGTCGCGCGGCGCGAGTTCGGCCAGCTCGTGGCGGCCGACCATGAACCGGACGCCGTCGTGGTCGATGAGGTGCGCGCCCTCGCCGCGGACGGCCTCGGAGATCAGCGGGAGCCGTCCGCGCGCGTCCTCGCCCAGCCACAGCGCGGTCGGGTGGAACTGGACGAACTCCAGGTCGGCGACCGCGGCCCCGGCGCGCAGCGCCAGCGCGACGCCGTCGCCCGTGGACACCTCGGGGTTGGTGGTGGCCGAGTACACCTGCCCGAGCCCGCCCGTCGCGAGCACGACCGCCCGCGCCCGGACGGCCCCGACGCCGCTCGGCGAGCCCTCGCCCATGACGTGCAGGGTGACCCCGGCGGCGCGGCCGTCCGCGTCCTTGAGCAGGTCGAGCACCAGCGCGTGCTCGATCGCCTCGATGCCGTGCTCCTTCAGCGCGGCGCGCAGCGCCCGGCTGACCTCCGCGCCGGTCGCGTCGCCGCCCGCGTGCGCGACGCGGCGCCGGTGGTGGCCGCCCTCGCGGCCGAGCTCCAGCTCGCCGGACGCGTCGCGGTCGAACGCCGCGCCGAGCTCGGCGAGCCGCCGGACGGCCGCCGGGGCCTCGGTGACCATGGTCCGGACGGCGTCCTCGTCGCACAGCCCGACGCCGGCGGTGAGGGTGTCGGCGAGGTGCTCGGCCGGGGTGTCGGCCGGGTCGAGCGCGGCGGCGATCCCGCCCTGGGCCCAGCGGGTGGAGCCCGCGTCGAGCAGCGCCTTGGTGACCAGCAGGACACGCTGCCCGCGCTCGTGGCAGCGCAGGGCGGCGACGAGCCCGGCGATGCCGGACCCGATGACGACGGTGTCGGCGGTCCGGGTCCAGCCGGGCGCGGGGGCGGTGAGCCGGCGGGGGACGGTGCGAGGGATCATGCGACCCTCCTCGGGAGGTGTTTTCGTCATTCTGACACTAACCCCGGGAGGCGGCGGTGTGAGACCCCCCACAAACGCCGGACGCCGCCGCCCCGGGGAGGGGCGGCGGCGTCCGTGCGGGGCTCGCCCTCAGAGGGCGTGCGCGGGGCGGAGCTGGTCGGTGCCGGGGACCGGCTCGGCCGGGTCGTCGCCGAGCGCGACGATCCGGTTCGCCGCGTCCACGTGCACCACGGTCGGCGTGAACGCGCGCGCCTCGGCGTCGGTCAGCTGCGCGTAGCTGATGATGATCACCAGGTCGCCGGTCTGGACGAGCCGGGCCGCCGCGCCGTTGATGCCGATCACCCCGGAGCCGCGCTCGCCGGCGATCAGGTAGGTGGACAGCCGCGCGCCGTTGTCGATGTCCACCACGTCGACCTTCTCGCCGGGCAGCAGGTCGGCGGCGTCCAGCAGGTCGGCGTCCACGGTCAGCGAGCCGACGTAGTGCAGGTCGGCCTGCGTCACCGTGGCGCGGTGGATCTTGCTCTTGAACATCGTCCGGATCATCGCGACTCCTTGCCGAGCTCCAGGGGGACGTTGTCGATCAGATGGGTGGCGCCGACCCGGCCCGCCACGGCGAGCACCGCCGGGCCGGTGTGGCCGCCCGCCACCTCGGTGAACGTCGAGGGGTCGACGAGCACCAGGTAGTCCAGCTCCAGCGGGGGCCGGAGCGCCCCCGCCGCGTCCAGCACCGCGCGCGCCGCGCGGGTGACCGCGGCCGGTCCGTTGTCCGCCGCGTCCGCGCCCGCCCGCAGCGCGCGGGACAGCGCGAGCGCCGTCTCCCGCTCGTCCGGGGCGAGGTAGCGGTTGCGGCTGGACAGCGCCAGCCCGTCGGCCTCCCGGACGGTCGGGGCCCCGACGATCTCGACCGGCAGGTCCAGGTCGGCGGCCATCCGGCGGATCATCGCGAGCTGCTGGGCGTCCTTCTCGCCGAACACCGCGACGTCGGGACGCGTCAGGTTCAGCAACTTCAGGACGACCGTCAGCATTCCGGCGAAGTGCCCGGGCCGGGTCTCGCCCTCCACGATCCGGCCCATCGCGCCGGGGTCGACCGTCACCATCGGCTCGCGCGGGTACATGACCTCGGGGGTCGGCGCGAACACGATGTCCACGCCCTCCGCCGCGCACGCCTCGAGGTCGGCGGCGAACGTGCGCGGGTAGCGGTCGAGGTCCTCGCCCGGCCCGAACTGCAGCGGGTTGACGAAGATCGACACGGCCACGGCGTCGGCGGCCCGCCGCGCGCGCCGGACCAGCGAGCGGTGCCCCTCGTGCAGCGCGCCCATGGTCGGGACCAGCGCCAGCGTCCCCTGGACGCCGGACCGCACGGCCGCCAGTTCCTCGCGGGTCTTCGCGATCACCGGTGTCAAGAATCCTCCACTGGGTCGGCCGCCGCTCCTCGGGCGGTCGGCGCGCCATCCCGGCCGCCGCGGCGCGGGGTGGCGCGCGATCGGCACGGGTGGTCGGGTAGCCGGATCGCCGGGCCGCCGCCCGCGGGGCGGGGTGGACGGTCCCGGAC
>NZ_JBFAOF010000164.1:0-10742 GCF_040675125.1 Spirillospora sp. NPDC049652
GATTGGGTTGATAGGCCGGGGATGGAAGCGCGGTAACGTGTGGAGTCGACCGGTACTAATAGGCCGAGTGGCTTGAACACACTGAACGTTCAAACTGATCGCTGCAAGAAATGTTCGCGTCCCTGTGTGGTTCCCAGAAAACATCCTGGTCGAACCGCATCAAAGTGAATACTGAGCTTTGACGGCTCGGACGAGACTTGCCGGCCCCTTGCGTGGGGTTGTGCGTTGATCGTTCGGTGGTTATGGCGAGGGGGAAACACCCGGTCCCATCCCGAACCCGGTAGTTAAGCCCCTCAGCGCCGATGGTACTGCATGGGAGACTGTGTGGGAGAGTAGGACGCCGCCGGACTTATATTGGGTAGGGCCCGCCACATTGTGGCGGGCCCTACTTCTATTTATGGGTCATTCGTGGGACGAATAGCCCCGCCACTCTCGTGGCGGGGCCATTCTCATTTGCGAGGCTTCTGTGGTCCGATAGGACATAGAAAGCGGACTGGGCGTGGTCGCCTTGAGATCACGGGCCAGGCCCGCAGTCCGTTTCCGTTCGAACGCCTCCCGGGCGAACCCGATCGAGGCGCACTTCGGGCTGCTGCGGCAGTTCACCCTCGCTAACTCGCATCATTCCAACCACACGGTTCAAACACGGGAGAGGACTATCCGGCGTAGGGGTTGCCGCCGAGCCAGGTGGTCCCGTCGATCAGTTCGCGTGCCGCGTCCAAGTGACCGCTGTGGCAGGCGATCTCGGTGAGCACATGGATGAGGACGCGGCGCACGTCGGGCAACCGCCAGGTCGGCCAGATGTCCACGGGCCACGCGGCGGGCTCCTGCTCCAGGTTGGCGGCGGCGAGCACGACGTCTGCGCGTGCGATGGCCGCCCGGTAGTCGGCGAAGACGTCCTTGGTGCTCATCCCTTCGGGGACGTACCAGTGCGCCTCCGCGCCTGCCGCAAGCTGGCTGGCCACATCCGGGTCGCCCGCGATCACCCCGGGGAACCAGAAGCGTTCGACATCCACAGTGAGGTGGCGCAGCAAAGCCAGGCAGCTCCAGCCGCTGGGCAACACCGGCCGCCGCAGATCCTCCTCCGAGAGCCCTTCGAGGATCCCGAGGACGTGTGCGCGCTGGCTGTCCAGCGCGCTCTTGAGCGCGTCGAGTTCAGCGTTCACCGAACGGCGCCCTGCGCCGGGATCTTGCTGAGCCGGGACGCCGCTCACCACGGCCCCGCCTTTCGTACTTGTCATCCGCGCGCCTCCGTCAACCACAGAACATGATCTGACTCCGGCCTGGACGCTACACCGGGGTACGACAACACCTGCCCGATCGGCACCCCGTCGTTCGGCACCCGCCCACCCGGCGAACCTCCCCGGGCACGGCACTAACAGGCGAGGCGGGCGGATGAAGGCCTGGGCCCCGGGCGCAACAGCGGTGTCGCTGATTGAGACTTTGGAAGTTTTGCCGGCACCGCTTGGACGCCCTCCACAGCCGAAGGTGCGAGCTATGCGCCCTTCGTCCGCTACTCCAGTGCCGGACGTTCTGGTGTCGGCGCAGGATTGCGTTGGGCTCGTCCACGGGCCCCTTGAGCTATTGGGAAGGTGTCTCAGGGCTGGTGGCGGTAGCGGGGGCGGTCAGCGTGTGGCTGGGCCGTCGGCGTTGGGGAGAACTGGGCGCGGAATCGGACCTGGCCGGGTGCCGGGGGCGGAGTTCTTGATGGGGCGTCCAGGTGCGGCGCAGTCGGCCAGAGCCGTCGCCTGGCTCGGAACACCGCAGGGACTTGCCGCTCGGGGGTGGCTGGGGGCGGGCCTGGTCAGGGCTTGTGGGCCATGCCGGCGTAGTGCATCTGCTGGGCGAGGGTCAGGTCCGCGGGTGGGGGCTCGGCGGGGTGCCACAAGGGGTTCGGGACGACGCCGGGCGGTAGGAGCTCGTAGCCGTCGAAGAAGGCCGTGATCTCCTTCGAGGTGCGGAAGCGGCCGGTGCCCAGGAGGTCCAGGAAGCGGCGCTGGAGCTCCTGCGAGAGCGGGCCGATGTCGCAGAAGTGGGAGACGAACAGGTGGCTCCCGGACGGCATCGCGGCCATGTAGGCGTCCACGATGCCCTTCGGGTCCTCGTCGTCGTGCAGGTGGTGCAGGATCGCGACGAAGAGGACGCCGACCGGGCGGGAGAAGTCCAGGAGCCGCGTGACCTCCGGGTGGGCGAGGACGGCCGCGGGGTCCCGCAGGTCGGCGGTGATCACCGCGGTGCGGTCGTCGTCGGCGAGCAGGGCGCGGCCGTGCGCGAGGACGATGGGGTCCTTGTCGACGTAGACCACGCGGGAGTCGGGGGCGACGCGCTGGGCGACCTGGTGGGTGTTGTCCGCCGAGGGCAGGCCCGCGCCGAGGTCGAGGAACTGCCGGACGCCGCGTTCGGCCATGAGCCGGACGGCGCGTCCGAGGGTGGCGCGGTTGACCCGGGCCATGCTCATGATCTCGGGGAGGCCGTCCTGGAGGCGCTGCGCGACGGCCCGGTCGACCGCGAAGTTGTCCTTGCCGCCGAGGGCGACGTCGTACACGCGCGCGACGCTGGGCCGGCTCGTGTCGATGCCCTGGGGCGCCCACTCCGCCGTCATGGTCGAACCTCGTTTCCCCGTCGAGTGGAACGTCCGTGGTGGCGATCGTATCCACGGTGCGTCGGCGGCGCGGGAGTTTCTGTCATCAACTCGTACAACCCTCTCGGCGTTCATCTGTGGGACTTCTTCGGCGCTTATTCGTAAAGGCGTGGAAGTTGTCCTTCGGGCCGCCGTCGCGGTGGGGTTGGCGACGGTGTTGGCGGGGTGTGCCGCGGATGCGGCGACGGGCGGTTCGGTCGCCACGAAGCGGTCCCTGGTCGTCGGGGTCAAGGCGGACCAGCCGGGGCTCGGTCTGGCGGACGCGGATGGGCGGGTGTTCAGCGGGTTCGAGGTCGAGCTGGGCGCGGAGATCGCCAAGCGGGTCGGGGCGACGGACGTCCGGTATGCGGCCGTCACCTCCGACGACCGGGAGAGGCTGCTGAACGCGCACAAGGTGGACCTGGTGCTCGCCTCGTACTCGATCACCGCGGAGCGGGCGACGAAGGTGACGTTCGCCGGGCCGTACTACGTGGCGCACCAGGACATCATGGTGCGCAGTGGGGAGCGGCGGATCCGTGGCGTCCGCGATCTGGCCGGTCGGCGGATGTGCGAGGCGAGCGGCTCCGTCTCGACGTCCCGGGTGGTGCGGGGGCTCGGCATCGACGCGGTACTGGTGCGGCAGCCGTCGTATTCGGCGTGTGTGCGGAAACTGCTGGACGGGTCCCTGGACGCCGTCTCCACGGGCGACCTCGTTCTCGCAGGCTTCGCAGTGCGGAACGGCGGCGCGGTGCGGATCCTGAACCGTCCGTTCACCGAGGAGCCGTACGGCGTCGGCCTGCGCAAGGGGGACGTGGACGGCTGTGAGGCGGTGAACAAGGCGATCACCAGGCTCTATCAGGACGGCACCGCGCCGCGTTTGCTGCGTAAGTGGTTCGGGGCGTCGGGGCTGACGAACCTGGCCGCCACGGTGCCGGAGTTCCAGGGCTGCTCGTGACGGCGTCCGGGGGTCTCAGGGCTGCGGGTCGGTGCGGAGGATGGAGTAGCGGACGCCGTCGCGCCACGCGCCGTCGCGGAAGACGACGCCGCGGATGATCCCCTCGCGGGTGAGGCCGAGCTTCTCCAGCGTGCGCTGCTCGGCGATGTTCTCCAGTTCGGTGTCCGCTTCGAGGCGGTGCGTCCTGGTGTAGGCGAACAGGTAGCGGATGAGGAGCCGCTGGGCTTCGGTCCCGACGCCCTTGCCGCGGTGGTCCGGGTGCAGGCCGATGCCGAAGTTGTAGTAGTGCGTGAGCGGGTTCGCGACCACTTTGTGCCAGGCGACGAAGCCGAGACGGTCGGCTCCGTCCGCCACGAGCAGGACGCTGCGGTCGTCGTCGACCAGGCCGTTCTCGCGCCAGTACCGGCGCCAGCGTGTGGGGTCGGTGTAGCCGTGCCAGGCGAAGTCACCCGCTGTGCCCGGGTCGGTGAAGAAGGACTCCAGGAAGGGCAGGTCGTCTTCCCGGACGAGGCGGAGGGTGGGGGAAGCATGATCCATACGGCCGACGGTAGCCCACGGCGGACGGGTGGTCGGGTTGGACGCTTCGCGGGCCGGTCATAGGCTGCACGGGTGAGTGAGAAGGTGTGGGAGATCGAGCCGTCCGGGCCGCTGCGCGGCGACGTCACCGTGCGAGGGGCCAAGAACGCGGTCAGTAAGCACATGGTCGCGGCGATGCTGGGAGAGGGGCCCAGCACCATCACCAACGCGCCCGACGTCGGTGAGGTGGGCATCACCGGCGCGATGCTGGAGCACCTCGGAATGCGCGTGGAGCGCGCCGACGGGGAGATCACGATCGTGCCCGGGCCGGTCGCCGAGCCGAACGTCCCGAAGGCGTTCACCGGGCTGAACCGGATTCCGATCCTCATGCTGGGGCCGCTGCTGCACCTGGCGGGGGAGGCGTTCGTCCCGCTGGTCGGCGGCGACCCGATCGGTCGCCGCCCGGTGGACTTCCACGTGGAGGCGCTGCGCGCGTTCGGCGCGGAGGTGGAGATCGCCGAGGACGGCATCCACGCCCGCGCGAGCCGGCTCGTCGGGACCCGGATCACGCTGCCGTACCCGAGCGTCGGCGCGACCGAGACGGTGCTGCTGGCGGCCGTCCGGGCGCAGGGCAAGACGGTGATCCGCAACGCGGCGACCGAGCCGGAGATCATCGAGCTGGCGCTGTTCCTGCAGCGGATGGGCGCGCGGATCTCGTTCGCGCCGGACCGGCGGATCGTGGTGGAGGGCGTGCCGCGGCTGAACGGCGCGCGGACCCGGCTGGCCGGCGACCGCATCGAGGCGTTCTCGTACCTGGTCGCGGGCCTGGTCACCGGCGGCGAGGTGCGGGTGCACGGCTGCCCGCAGGACCGCCTGGTCACCGCGATCACCACGCTGGACCGGATGGGCGCCCGGTTCGAGATCACCGACGAGTGGATCATGGCGTCGGCGCCGCGCGGACTGCGTCCGGCCGCCGTCCAGACCGACACTCATCCGGGGTTCGCGACCGACTGGCAGACCCCGCTGATGGTGCTGTTCACCCAGGCGGACGGCATGTCGGTGCTGCACGAGACGGTGTACGAGAACCGGCTGGCGTACGTCCCGGCGCTGCAGAGCATGGGCGCGGAGATCGAGGTGTACGACACCTGCCTCGGCGGCCCGGCCTGCCGGTACCACGACACGGCGGCGCTGCACTCGGCGGTCGTGCGGGGCGTCACGAAGCTGCGCGGCGGCGACGTGACGATGCCGGACATCCGCGCGGGGTTCTCGGCGGTGCTCGCGGCGGCCGTGGCCGAGGGACCGTCCATGCTGCGCGGCGTGCACCACATCGAGCGCGGCTACCACCATCCTGTCGAGCAGTTCCGTGCTCTCGGCCTCAACCTGCGCGCCCGCGAAGCCTGAGCCGGGCTGAGCGCCTGAGCCCTGAGCCCCGCTGAGGTCGGCCCACGTGATTCGGCTCAAGGGGAGCTGAGCGCGGAGGGCTGGTCAGGTTGTGTGAGGCGGGTGCGGCCCGTCGGATCCCTTCCGGGTTCCGGCGGGCCTTTTCTCGGCCGTCTGTGGTCAAGGCGCGGTCTGGCATCCGCCTGTGGCGGTGACGGCGGCGCGATCCGGGGAAGGGTCTCGGGCACCGGACTCCGCTGGAAAGGGGGTGCCGCGATGACGGGCGCCGACAATGTGGTGATCGTCGGGGCCGGCCCGACCGGCCTGCTGCTGGCCGGGGACCTGGCCGCCGCCGGGGTCGACTGCACGGTGCTGGAACGCCGCGCGGACGTCCCGAACCTGACACGGGCGTTCGCCGTCCACGCGCGGACGCTGGAGACGCTGCAGATGCGCGGTGTCGCGGACGAACTGCTGGGCACCGGGCGGCGGGTCCGCACGGTGCGGCTCGCCGGCGGGGCGCGGCTCGACCTGTCCCGTCTTCCCGGCCGGTTCCCGTTCGTGCTGGTCACGCCGCAGTACGAGACCGAGCGGGTGCTGGAGCGGCGGGCGCTGGACGCGGGAGCGCGGATCGTGCGCGGCGCGGAGGTGACGGGACTGCGGCAGCACGGCGACGGCGCCGAGGTCCGGTACCGGAAGGATGGCCGGGAACAGGTCGCGGAGGCCGCGTACGTGGTCGGCGCGGACGGCGTGCACAGCACGGTCCGCGAGGCGGTCGGGCTGCCGTTCCCGGGCCGGTCGGCGCTCCGGTCGGTGATGCTCGCGGACGTCCGGCTGATCGATCCGCCCTCGTCGGCGCTGACGGTGGGGTCGTCCGGGGACGCGTTCGCGTTCGTCGCGCCGTTCGGGGACGGCTGGCACCGGGTGATCGGCTGGAACCGCGCCCACCAGGCGGCCGACTCGGAGCCGGTGGACATCGGGGAGCTGCGCCGGGTGCTGCGGCGGGTCTTCGGCAGCGACTACGGCATGGGTGAAGTGCGCTGGATGTCGCGGTTCCACAGTGACGAGCGGCAGGTCACGCGCTACCGGACGGGGCGGGTGTTCCTCGCCGGAGACGCGGCGCACGTGCATTCCCCGATCGGCGGAATGGGCATGAACACGGGTCTGCAGGACGCCGCGAACCTCGGGTGGAAGCTCGTGGCGCAGCTGCGCGGGCACGCTCCCTCCTGGTTGCTGGACAGCTACCACGAGGAGCGGTTCCCGGTGGGGCGCGGCGTGGTGCTGGGCAGCGGCGCGATGCTGCGCGGCCTGCTGCTGGAGGGCCGCGCGGCGCGACTCGGCCGGGACGTTCTGCTGAAGGTGGTGACCCGCGTGCCGCCGGCGGCGCGCCGGATGGCGGGCCTGGTGTCGGGGCTGGACATCTCCTACCGCGCGCCGGTCGGGGCGCATCCGCTGACCGGCCGCCGCGCCCCGGACGTCCGGCTGGGCGGGGGCGGGCGGCTCTACCAGACGCTGCGGGACGGCCGGTTCGCACTGGTCGTCGCGACGAACGACCCGGCGGTCACCTACCTGGCGGACCGCCACTGGGCCGGCCGCGTGCGCTGCGTTCCGGCGGGCGGGCCGACCCGCACCACCGTCCTCGTCCGGCCGGACGGCTACGTCGCCTGGGCCACCGACGAGACCGCGCCGGAGCGGCGGGCGCCGGAGATCCGCGAGGCGCTGGAGAGGTGGTGCGGGCCGCCCGCCGAGCACGGCCACGGGCACACGGGTCAGAAGCGGCGGCTCTCCCGGCCGTAACCGAGCTCTTCCGCCACGTCGGCCAGGTTCTCGTACGAACGGTCCGGCAGGGACTCGGCCGCGGACAGCGCCTCGTCCGAGACGTCGCCGGAACGCAGCGCCTTCAGCAGGTCGCCGCGGTCCGCGGGGTAGTGGACGCCCACCAGAGCGCGGGCGAGGGCGCTGCGGCCCTCCACGTCGTCCGGCGACATACCGGGGGGCGAGCCCTCCTGGCGGGCTCCGCCGGTCTCGATCGGGTCCTCGGTGACGGGGTCCCACGTGGACGTCGATGACGCCGGTTCCGGCTGCTTCCACTCCTCGGCGTGGGTGGGGTGGCCGCCCTGGACCAGCCCCTCGGTCTCGTGCTGGATCTCGTCGTCCAGCCTGGGGTCGTGCTTACCGGTCTGATCAGCCATAACGTCCTCCTTCCTGCCCACCGACCTTCCCCGAGAGCAGGGGCTAAACGATGATGATCGGATCGGTGTCGCGGACGGCCCGCGACACCGGGCGGTCGCCGGACGTGCGAGGCTTGGAACCGCACTACGAGAGGTGGAGGTCCACATGGCCGACTCGAACGAACGCGACACCGGCGACGGCGAGGACGAGGTGAAGCGCAGGTTCCGGGAGGCTCTGGAACGCAAGCGGTCCGCGTCCGCGAACCGCGGGCGGGACGGGGGCGGCGCGGGCTCCAAGGTGAAGGGCGTGCACGAGCGCGCCGACCACCAGCGCCAGTTCCGCCGCAAGAGCGGCTGACGAACCCGGGCGGAGGCCCCCGCAGCAGGTGCGGGGGCCGATGACCATCGGGCGGCCCGCCCGGCGGCGGATCAGCCCTGGTAGAGCCGCTCGGCGTAGGACGGACCGTAGTACCGCTCCAGCTCCTCCAGGCTCTCCGGCGTCGCCATGACCTCCTTGGTGATCTGCGCGTGGGAGGGCAGGACGCCGGGGTTCCAGGTCTCGGGCTTCCACAGCTGGGACCGCATGAACGACTTGGCGCAGTGGAAGTAGATCGTCTCGATCTCCAGTTCGAGCGCCAGCAGCGGCCGGTGGCCCTTGACGACCAGGTCGTCGAAGTACGGCGCGTCCCGCAGCAGCCGGGCCCGGCCGTTGATGCGCAGGGTCTCGTTCCGGCCGGGAATGAAGAACAGCAGGCCCGCGTGCGGGTTGGAGAGCACGTTGAGGTAGCCGTCGGCGCGCCGGTTGCCGGGCCGCTCGGCGATCGCGATCGTGTGGTCGTCCAGGACGTGCGCGAGGCGCCCCGCCGGGTCGCCCTTCGGGGAGACGTCGCAGTTGCCGTCGGCGTCGCTGGTGGCGACCAGGCAGAACGGGGAGGCGGCGAGCCAGTCGCGGTCGCGCGGGTGCAGGCTCGGGCGCTCCTTGTCGCGGGCGCGCGGCATGACCTCGCCGAGCAGCGCGCGCAGCTCGTCCGGCGACGTGATCTCGGTCCGCTGGGGCATGGGGGTCCTCCCTCGGGGTCGCGGGGGCCCAGCCTAGACAGCCGTTCTAGGCGGCGTACTCGTCGGGGTGGGGGAGTCGCGGGTCGTCGGCCTGCGGCGTGTCGGCCGGGCGGTACTTCGGCTCCTCCCACGGCTTCTGTCCCCGGGAGGAGGCTCATCGTGGTCTTGCCGTCTCCGCGTCGATGATTTCTCCGCTGGCTGGTGGTCACTTCCGGTGAAGGGGGTGCACATGAGGGCGAGCGGTGGGCACGGCCGATCCGCGGACACGGACGCGGATGCGGCTTCGGAGACGGATCCCGGGACGGTGGCGAGGCGCTTTTCGGAGGCGTCGGCTCTGCTGGCGCGCGGGGCGTGCTTTGCCCTCGCCGCCCTTGGGGAGGTGACGGCGGACCTGCTCGCCCGTCCGACGCCTTGCGAGGGCTGGGATCTGCGCGCCTTGCTGTGGCATCTGGACGACTCGGTGGCGGCGCTCACCGATGCCCTGACCAGCGGGTATGTGGGCCTGCCAGAGACATCGGAGCCCGGAGGCGAGGAGCCCGCCGCGGCGGATGCCGGGGATCCGCTCGCAGCGGTGCGGTGCCGGCTTGCGCGGCTGGTCGACCTGCGCGGAGACGCCGCGCACGTCCGGATCGGGGATCGGTGTCTGGGGCACGCCGACCTGGCCGTGGCCGGAGCGCTGGAGCTGACCGTCCACGGCTGGGATGTCGGGCGGACGACGGGCGCGCGGCATCCCGTCCCGGCCGGGTTGGCGTTGAGGCTGCTGCGGCACGCGCCCCGGCTCGTCCCCCGGGAGGTCCGTGGGACGCTGTTCGCGCCGCCTGTCCCGGTGCCGGACGCCACCGATCCGGGCGATCTGCTGGTGGCCTACCTGGGGCGCGACCCCGCCCGGTGACGGAGTGCGAGACGGCGGCGGTTACGCGGGCGCGTAGGTGCGAACGCCGTTCGCCTCGTGGGCGACCAGGACGCCCTGGTCGGTGAGGACGTCCAGGTGCGCGTCGATCTCCAGGACGGCCAGCATGCGGCTGAACACGTCCAGGTCGTCGAGCTTGCGCTGGCGGCGCGTCCAGGACATCGCGGCGGCCACCTCGAAGGCGGTGGCGCGGCCGGCGCGGACGTGCCCGGCGGCGGTGTCGAGGCGCTGCTCGTGGTGGTGGAGCAGCTCGTCGACGCGGGTGTGGACGCTCGCGGTGACCTGGCCGTGCGCGGGCAGCAGCAGGGTGTCCGGCATGTCGCGGACGAGGCGCAGCGAGGCGAGGTAGCTGCGCAGCGGCTTGGGCTCCGGCTCGGTCTCCAGGCCGATGGACGGGCTGATGTGCGGAAGCACGTGGTCCCCGGCGAACAGCAGCCCGGCGGCGGCGTCGCGGAGCACGACGTGCCCGCGGGTGTGGCCGGGGGTGGCGAAGACGTCCAGGGAGCGGCGGGTCAGCTCGACCCGCTCGCCGTCGTCCAGCCAGGCGTCCGGCATGGTGTTCGGGATGTCGCGCTCCTCGGCGTTGACGCCGAGCGCGGCGATCTCGCCGGCGAGCGCGTCCGCGCCGCAGCGGCGCAGCAGTTCGGCCTGGCGCGGGTGCAGACCGCGCCGGACGTCGAACGCCTCGATCGAGGGCCGCTCGCCGCGTCCGATCCGGACCCGGCCGCCGAACTCGGCGCGCAGCGTGAGGGCCTGGGAGTAGTGGTCCCAGTGCGCGTGCGTGACGAGGAACTGGGCGACGTCCTCCAGCCGGTGGCCGAGCAGCCGCAGCGCGCCCGCGAGGGCCTTGCGGCTGTCCGGCATGGCCCAGCCGGAGTCGACCACGACCAGGCCGTCCGGGTCCTCGATCACGTACACGTTGACCGCGTGCAGGGACGCGACGGGCAGCGGGAGCGGGATGCGGTGCACCCCTGGCGCGACCGGGTGGGCGCCCGGCTCGGTCCAGTCCGCGGGCTGCTCCGTGAGCGGTTGCGCCACCTGTTGTTCCCTCCGGTCCCGAATCTCGTTCGGCGCCGAACCTACTCCATCCGGGCGGCCCGTCCGGTCATCGGGGGCGGGACTCAGCCGTACTCGTCG
>NZ_JBFAOF010000165.1:0-10705 GCF_040675125.1 Spirillospora sp. NPDC049652
CCGCGCAGACCCCGGCCACCAGCGCGGCGGTCACCAGAAGGCCGCGCGCCAGGCCCGTCCCGCCCCTCGTCCGTCCATCCCGACCGGCCGCCTGTGAGTCCACCACCGCCACCCCCGTGCGTTCGTGTGACCGACGTTGCGCAGGCGGCCATCTTGGCGCACCGGCGTCCCTGGTCACGGGCTTTACCGCCCTGGACACAAAGAGCTGCCGTGAAGGTGATCAGGAGATGACCGGCAGGGCACCGCCGCGGCGGCCTCGTCGTCTAGGTGCGATCCCTCTTGATCATGTGGAAGACGAGGACCGAGAAACCTATGGCCCCTATCGCCACGCCGAAGGCGGCCCAAGTCCTTGTTCCGGTGTCCCCGTTCGCGGTCTTCCATAGGGCATTGCCACCCGACCATACGGTCAGGATCACGCCTACCCCCAGGAGGTAGTAAAGCCGCGCTCGCCTCATTCTTCTCCTCCGGAAGACGGTGCCCGCGTCCGTCGCCCAGCCGGTGACGAACGCTCAGAGGGCTCTGCCTCGGTGTGGAGTGCTAGTGGCGGGTGATTTGGACCTTGTGGAACTCGGTGTAGCGGCGCGGGTAGCCGTCGCCCGGGTTGTTCTGCTCGTCGTTGCCGGCCTCGCCGATGCGGCGGAGGACGTCCAGGCCCTGGGTGACCCGGCCGAAGGGGGTGTAGGCGGGTGAGAGCTTGGTGTCCTTCCAGGTGAAGAAGAACTGGCTGCCGTTGGTGCCAGGGCCGGCGTTCGCCATCGCGACCGTCCCGGCCGGGTAGGTAGCGCCCGCCAGGTTCTCGTCCGGGAACTGGTAGCCGGGAGCTCCGCTGCCGGTGCCGGTGGGGTCGCCGCACTGCAGGACGAAGATCCGCTGGGTCGTGGAGCGGTGGCAGTGCGTCTTGTCGAAGAAGCCGCGCTCGGCGAGGAAGCGGAACGAGTAGGTCGTGCAGGGCGCCTGGTCCGTCAGCGCCTCGAACGCGATCGTGCCCTGGGTGGTGCGCAGCCGTGCGGTGTAGGGCCTGGCCGCCTTGGCCGGGTCGAAGACGGGCAGCCCCACCCACTTGCTGACCGGCTTCACCTGCGTGTACGCGCACGCCTGCGCGGCGGCCTTGACCGGGGCGACGGCGTCCGGGTCCACCGTCGGACGGACGGTGCGGGCGTGGGGCGCGGTGCCGCCCCCGGGCGAGGCCGAGACGGCTGTCGCGGCGTAGACGGAACCGGTGAGGGCGACGGCGGCGACGGAGACGCCGATGATCCGGACGGGCTGAAGCATGGGGGGATGCCTCTCTGCTGATCTTCGGGAAGCCACACACTAGGCCGCGTCCGTCCCGGCCGACAGGGGCCGTCCGGAGGTTCGTCAGATGTCCATAGCGCTCGGGGCTAAGGGGTGGGACGGGAGCGGGCGACGGCCTCGGTGAGCGCGGCGACGTGCTCGGCGAGGGCCGTGACCAGCTCGGGCGGCTCGCGGACGGTGAAGGGCCAGGGCAGGCCGCTGAGGACGCGCGCCATGGCCGGGAGGTTCTCCGCGCCGCTGACCAGCAGCACCCCGCCCTCGGGGCAGGCGCGCAGGTCGCCGAAGGTGGCCGGAAGGTGGTCGCGGGCGGTCGGCAGGTCGGTGTCGAGCCATACCTCGGCGCGGTGGGTCCAGGCGTCGAGCGTCAGCGTCCGCAGCACGTGGTCGACCGGGTCGAACCCCTCGGGCGGGGTGAACCGGCCGGGGAGTTCGGCGGCGTCGCCGATCCTGTCCAGGCGGTACATGCGGACGGCGCCGCGCAGGTGGTCGTGGCCGACCAGGTACCAGCGGCGGGCGTGCACGACGAGCCCGTACGGGTCCACCTCGCGCGCGCCGCGGGTGTGCTCGATCCGGACGGTGCGCCGCGCGTGGACGGCCGCGGCCAGCGTCAGCGCCAGTTGCGGTTCCGGGGTCAGCGGGCCCGCGGTCGCCGAGGTCGCGGCGGTCAGGGCCGTGACGCGCAGGCGCAGCGGTCCGGGCAGGACGCGGTTGAGCTTGACCAGCGCCCGGTCGGCCGGGCCGGGCTCCGCCGCCTCCCGCTGCTCCTTGCCGGTGGCGAGCGCGACCGCGACGGCGACCGCCTCGTCGTCGGCGAGCATCAGCGGCGGCAGGCGCACACCGCGCGCCAGCCGGTAGCCGCCGTAGCGTCCGCGGACGGATTCGACCGGGACGTCCATGTCGCGCAGGGCGGTGACGTACCGGCGGACCGCGCGGGCGTCCACGTCCAGACGCCGGGCCAGTTCCTCGGCGGACACCAGGCCGCGGTCCTGGAGGATCTCCAGCAGCGCCAGGACGCGGGTCGCGGGACGGGACACGGACCCGATCCTAATCAGGGCAGAAAACGTCCACAATCCTCCCTAGCCTCACGTCCAGGAGACCGACCGAAAGGAGTCGACTCGTGTCGACCTTCGTCCTCGTCGGCGGATCGTTTCTGGGCGCATGGGCCTGGGAGCGTGTCACGCCGCTGCTGACCGCGTACGGCCACGAGGTGCATCCGCTGACGCTCACGGGCTTCGGCGACCGCGCGCACCTGGGCTCGTCGGCCACGACGCTCACCACCCACGCTCGGGACATCGCCGCCGCGATCGAGTACGCCGGCCTGCGGGACGTGACGCTCGTGGCGCACTCCTACGGCGGCGCCCCGGCCACGATCGCCGCCGACACGATCCCCGGACGGATCGCGCGGCTGGTCTACGTCGCCGCGACGCTGCCCGAACCGGGCAGGAGCCTGTTCGACGGCATGCCCGGCCCCGTGGTCGAACTGGTCATGGGGACCGTCCGGGACGGGCGGATCCCGGTGATGAGCGACGAGGTCCTCGACGCCAACTTCGGCCGGCACGGGCTGAGCCCCGAGGACCGGGCGTGGCTGCGGGCGCGGGGCGTCGGCCAGCCGATCGGCACCTACCAGGACCCGGCGCCGTCCGACCTCGGCGCGGCGCGGAGCCTCCCCCGCACCTACATCGCCTGCGCCGGGGACCCGCCGGGCCCGCCGCTCCCGCAGGACCTCGACGTGGTCACCCTGGACGCCGGGCACTGGCCGATGATCACCGCGCCGCACGCGCTGGCCCGCACGCTGCACGAGACGACCCTGACGCCGGACGCCCCGACCCCCACCCCGGACGCGTCGTCCCGCACCCCGGGCGCGCCGACCCGCACGCCGGACGAGGCCGTCCGGTCCCTGGACGAGGCGGTCCGGTCATGATGCGGCCGTACCGCGTGGAGATCCCGCAGGAGAGCCTGGACGACCTGGCCGCCCGGCTCGCCGCGACCCGCTTCACCCGCCCGCTGCCCGGCGAGGGGATCGGGGTGCCCGGCGACCGCGTCCGGAAGCTGGTCGGGTACTGGCGCGACGGCTACGACTGGCGCGCCTGGGAGCGGCGGATCAACGACCATCCGCAGTTCCTGACCGAGATCGACGGGCTCGACGTGCACTTCCTGCACATCCCTTCGGACCGGCCGGACGCGCTGCCGCTCATCCTCACCCACGGATGGCCCATGTCGGTCGTGGAGTTCCTGCCGCTGATCGACCGGCTGCGCGACGCGTTCCACCTGGTCATCCCCTCGGTGCCCGGCTTCGGGTTCTCCGGCGCGCCTTCCGGGCCGGGCTGGAACCGCCGCCGCGTCGCCGCGGCGTGGGCGGAGCTGATGCGCCGGCTCGGCTACGAGCGTTACGGCGTGCACGGCAACGACGTCGGCTCCCTCATCTCCATCGAGCTGGGACGCCTGGTCCCGGACCGCGTCGCCGGGGTGCACGTCACCCAGATCTTCTCCCTCCCGTCCGGTGATCCGGCGGAGCGCGCCGCGCTGGGACCGGACGACAGAACAAGGCTGGCCGCTCTCGAACGCTTCATGGCCGAGCGGGGCGCCTACCTCAGTCTCCAGTCCACCCAGCCGCTGACCCTGGCGCACGCGCTCGCCGATTCCCCCGCCGGCCAGCTCGCCTGGAACCTGCAGTTGTTCGGCGACATGGTGAGCGACGACTACATCCTCACCAACGCCGCCATTCACTGGCTGACCGACACCGCCGGCAGTTCGGCGCTGGTCGGCTATCACGGCAACCGGCCGTCCGCCGAGCCGTCATCGTTCCCGCTGGGGCTGGCGTGTTTCGCCGGGGACTTCTTCCCGTCGATCCGCGCGTTCGCCGAACGCGACCACACCACCATCACGCATTGGAACGCCTATGACACAGGCGGACACCATCCCGCGCAGGAGGAACCCCAACTCCTCGCGGACGACATCCGGGCCTTCTTCACCGGCCACCGCTAGTCCCACTGCTCGGTTTCGCGGGCCACGTCGGAGATCGGCCCGAGGATCGTCCATCCGGGTTCCAGGGCCCGCCTGGTCCGGAACCCGCGTTCCTTCGCGTAGGCCTTGAGGTTGGTGCCCTCGGCCGCGCGCATGATGGTGTAGCGCGGCGGGTCCTCTCCGTAGAAGCGGAAGAAGACGCGTCCGGGGTCCTTCACCTGGTACACGATCCGGTCGGCGCTCGGCAGGGCCGCGAACGTGGCCCGGTCGGCCGGGCTCGTGGGCTTGCAGTCGCCGAGCAGGGGCCGTCCTCCCTCCCGGGTGCAGACCAGCGTCCCGCTCCAGACGACCTGTTCGGCATGGGGGCGGGCGGCCGCGAGTTCCCGCATGCGGGCCTCGGCCTTGACGAAGGCCGCCCGCGTGTCATCGAACCGCTTCTCCAGCTTGTCGAACCGCCTGGCGTCGAACCTGCCGTTGACGTAGTCCTCCACCGATCGGCCGACGGCGGCCCGGTGGGTGACGACGAACGCCGCACCGGCGGCCAGCGCGCCGAGGAGGGCCAGCGGGGTACCGGCCAGCACGATGACGCTCTTCCTCATGGCACACCCCAGGCACGGCGACTGGCCGGTCGTCGCGAAGGACGCCGTCCTCGGCGCGGGCCTTCGCCGGTCGAGCGGAGAACCTAGCAGGTGCGCCCGGACGATTTCCGGCCTTTCGGACGGCCACGAGACACCGGACGAGGGCGGCGGAGGCTATGCGCCGACGAGGCTTTCGAGGCCGTCCGCGACGAGCAGCGGCGCGAACCGTTTTTGTCACGCCTCTTCTCCCACCTGGCCAAAAGGCGCGGTCGCCCAGGGGCGAGCGGCGCGCCGCTCGCCCCTGGGTTCTCAACCGGGTGTCACACGCCGAATGCCTCGGCGTACCGGATGGTGCCGGACGGCACCGGACGGGCCGGGTCCAGGCTCAGCGCCATCATGTTCTCGTCCGGCACCTCGAAGGACGGCCGGATGCCGAACCGCGACGCCGGGGTGAACCCGAACCGCGGGTAGTACGGGGCGTGCCCGAGGACGAGGACGAGGTTCTCGCCCTCGGCGCGGGCGGCGTCGAGCGCGGCGCGGATGGCCGCCGATCCCGCGCCCGTCCCCTGGTGCTCCGGGGGCACGGCGCACGGCCCGAGCGCGAGGGCCGGCGCGCCGTCCACGTGGCAGCGGGTCAGCAGCGCGAAGCCGGTCGGGGTTCCGTCGGGGCTCTGGGCGATCACGGAACCCCAGGGCAGCCAGGCCGCCGGGTCCTTGCGCAGCGCGTCCACGAGGTCGGCCTCCAGCGCGGTGGGGAACGCCGCGAGGTTGATCTCCCGGATCGCGCGGCGGTCCTCGTCGGAGGCCTCGGGACGGGTGGTCCAGATGGTGGTCATGTCGGTGCGGACTCCCTCGGTGGGGTGCGGATGAAGGTCAGGGGATGCGGGAAGCGCGTCGGAGTTCGGACGCCGGGCGTCGTTCACGACTGCTTGTCCCGGAACTTGTAGGTCGCGCGCTGGTGGCGGATGATCGCCTTCCACTGGTTCTCGCGCTCCGCGCGCAGGCGCGCGTCGTGGCGGGAGGCGGCCCAGGCGGCTTCGCGCAGCAGCTTGCGGTAGCTGTCCAGGCGCCGCTGCGGCAGCGTCCCGTCGTCGATCGCGGCGAGCACGGCGCAGCCGGGTTCGCTCGCGTGGGCGCAGTCGGAGAACCGGCAGCCGGCGGCGAGTTCCTCGATCTCGGCGAAGACCTGCTGGACGCCGGCCTCGCTGTCGTGGACGCCGACGGCCCGCAGGCCGGGGGTGTCGATGAGGACTCCCCCGCCCGGCAGCCGGACCAGTTCGCGGTGGACGGTGGTGTGGCGGCCCTTGCCGTCGCCCTCCCGGACCTCGCCGGTCGCGAGCACGTCGGCGCCGAGCAGGGCGTTGCCGAGGGTGGACTTGCCCGCGCCGGACGGCCCGAGCAGCACGATCGTCCCGGTGAGGACGGCCGCCAGGACGTCCATCCCCTCGCCGGTGACGGAACTGACCACGAGGGTTTCCGCGCCCGGTGCGAGGGCGGCCACCTCGTCCCGGACCTCGCCGGCGGGCCGCCGCGAGCGGTCCGCGTTGGTCAGGACGACGACCGGGGCGGCGCCGCTCTCCCAGGCCAGGGCGAGCATGCGCTCGATCCGGCCCGCGGGCGCGTCGGTGGCCAGGGACGCGGTCACCACGACCGTGTCGATGTTGGCGGCGAGCACCTGGGGACGGGACGTGCGGGACGCCGAGGAGCGCGCGATGGCGGTGCGCCGGGGCAGCAGCGCCACCAGTTCCGGCTGGTCGCCGGGCCGCACCGCGGCCCAGTCGCCCGTGCAGGGCGGCTCGCCGGCCGTGGACCAGGCGACGCGCAGCCAGCCGTCCGCCGTGACGACGGTGGCGTGGCCGCGGTCGACCCGGGCGACGCGTCCCGGCGTCAGGCCCGCGGAGCGGTGCGCGGTGAAGGCGTCGTCGAACGCCTCGTCCCACCCGTAGGCGCGCAGGACGTCTTCGGATTCAGGCGAATCCTGAAGGAAGAATGCTGAAGACAACGAAGGAGACCCTTTGAAAGAGGGGTCCCGGGGACACGGGAAGAGTCACGGATCACGCCGAAGAAGGAACGATCCCGCTGGACGGATCGACTCAGCCGAGTCCGGCCGAGGCCCGGGAAAGAAGGTTGGCCTGGACGTCGCTCACGACAGCGACCGCCTTCGCAGTCATCAACCTCATCCCCCTCTCGGCCTCGTTCCGCATCGCCCGAACGGCGTCGCGGATATGTCCGGACCCTACCACGCGCCCGCGCCGCTTCCCAGCGGCCGAGCCCGCCGCCCTTCCGTCCCGTTCCGGCATTTCCGCTGGTCACGGCGGGTACGAAAGGATCATGGAACGCAGGGACATCGACCCGCGCATGTTCGGGCAGCACCTCGCCTACCACCACGCCGTCCTCGTGGAGTCACCCCGCCGGTGGCTGCTGGTGGCGGGCCACGAGTCGCGGGACGAGCGCGGGCAGGTGACGGCGCAGGGCGACATGCCGCGCCAGATGGAGCTGACCCTTGAGCGGCTGGCCGACACGCTCGGCAAGGCCGGGTTCACGCTGGCCGACGTGGTGCAGATCCGGATCTTCACCACCGACCTGGAGGCGTTCAAGGCGGAGTACGACTCCTTCAACGCGCTGCTGGAGGCCGGGAACTGCCGTCCGGTCAGCCTGCTCGCCGAGGTCAGCGCGCTGTCACTGCCGAGCATGCTGCTGGAGATCGAAGCGATCGCCGTCCAGTAGTCAGGAGCCGACCTGAAGAATCTTTGGTGTTGGCGTGCTTGTGGCGTTGGGCCCGGGCCGATGACGCTGGCCTCATGGAGCCCAATGAGCTGCTCATCCTGAATTATCCGAAGTACAGCGAACGCATCGCCGACTGGTTCGGCGAGATGAACGCGAGCCCCGCCTTTCGTGAGGTCTTCCTGGCCGACCCGGCGGGCACCGTCAGCCAAGCGATCTTCCCTGACCAGCCGCCGATCAGCGAGGGCGGGGTCAACCAGGCCAACCGGATACTGTTCTCCGCCCTGAGCAACCCGGAGTTCATGCGGTGGGCCGGCGAATACAACGAGGTGCTCGTACGGCGTGCCGCGGATGAGTACCCGCAGATCGAGGACGAGCAGCAGCGGTTAAGAGCGTTCCTGGCGACCTTGGACAAGTCGGTGGTGTACCAGGACATCGCCGACGCCGCGCCGCGGTTCATGGATCGGGAACTCGCGCACGCGTGGCTCCTGGGCGACCGGGACCTCGAAACGGGCGCCCTGGCCTCCGTCTTCGTGCACGTGGCGATCATCCTCCTTGTCGCGGTCATCGTCGTGGCCGTGCCCGTCCCCCTCCTCGGTGAGGGGGTCAACCGCGAAGATCTGCGCGTGGTGATGACACAGCTCGCGCAGCGGCTGGAGCAGCGGGCCGAGACGCTGCGCGCCGAGGGGCGACTGCTCGGCAGCGACGCCGCCCGCCGCGGCCGGAAGCTGTGAGCATGTTCGGCCGGCTGGGCACCGGCCGCGTCCTGTCCCTCATGCCGACCTGGCAGTGCACGGCGGCCTGCGACGCGTGCGGCACCCACAGCTCGCCCGCCGTACGGACCCGGCTGTCGGCCGCCGACATGAAGGCCGCCATCCGGCAGGCCGCCGAGGCCGGGTACGAGCTGGTCGCGTTCACCGGCGGCGAGGCCACCCTGGCCGGACGGGTCCTGCTCGAACTCATCGAACTGTCGAAGTCGCTCGGGCTCGCGACCCGCCTGGTGACCAACGGCCACTGGGCTCGTGGACCCGATCGGGCGCGAAGAAAGATCGAAGACTTCGTGTCGGCCGGGCTCGATGAGATCAACTTCAGCACCGGTGATCAACATGTCCGGTTCGTACCTCTGCAGAGGGTGCTCGACGGCATGCATGCCAGCCTGGCAGGGGGGCTGCGTGTCGCCCTGATGGTGGAGATCACCGACCGCCGCCGGGTCACGGCCGAGTCGATCCGGGAGACGCCCGGCTATGTCGCCCTGTCGCGACGGTTTCCGGACAGCCCCGTTTCCATTTACGAGAGCCCCTGGATGCCGCTCTCGCCGAAAGAGGCCGCACCGTATCCCGACGGCCTGACCGCGAACGCGCGGAACGTCGCGCAACGCAGCGGCTGCGACAGCATCCTCACGACCACGACCGTCCAGGCGGACGGATCGATCACCGCCTGCTGCGGTCTCGGCATGCAGGACATTCCAGAACTGAGGATCGGCGACATCCGGAGCACTCCGCTGTCGCAGGCGGACCGGGCCGCCGGCGAGGACTTCCTGAAACGCTGGATTCGCGTCGAGGGCCCGGAGCGGATCCTGGCCTGGGCGGCCACCCACGATCCGGACATCGAATGGGAGAACATGTACGCCCACCGGTGCCAGGCCTGCCTGCGCCTCTACCAGGACCCCGCGGTACGGCGGACCATCCGCGACCACCACCAGGAAAAGGTTGCGGATGTCGCGTTCGCCGAGTGGCTGCTCTATCAATACGCGGGCGCCGATCCCGCCGGCCCGGCCTGACCCTTGCGGGAGACCGCGCGAAACGCGCCGTAAGCCCCTCGTCCGGGCTTCGCGTCGTCGCCGGGTCGGGTCAGGACGGGTGGGCGGGGGTGGAGCCGAGGCTTTTGATCGCGGCGTCGATCGTGGTGGCCAGGCGGGCGGGGTCGTGGCCGGCGCGTTCGCGCACGCGCAGGCCGAGCACCGTCGTGAACAGCAGCTCCACGGCGGCGTCCAGGTCGAGGTCGCCGGGGATTTCGCCGGTGCGCCGTCCCTCGTCCAGCAGTGAGCGCAGCGCCTCGCGGGTGACCTCGAACGCCGCCTCGGTCCGCTGCCGGACCTGATCGTCGGCGGTGCCGAGCTCGGTCGCCGTGTTCACCACGAAGCAGCCCCGGCCGGACTCCCCCTCCTCCGGGCAGGAGACCAGCCACAGCAGCCAGTCGCGCAGCACCTCGCGGACGGGGCGGCCGGTGGCGTCCAGCCGCTGCTCGGCCTCGGCGGAGTCGGTGGCCCGGTAGTGGTCGAGCGCGCGCAGGAACAGCGTGTGCTTGTCGGTGAACGTCCGGTACAGGCTGCTGGGCGTGAGCTTGAGCTCGGCGCCCAGGTCCCGGACGGACGTGGCGTTGTAGCCGCGACGCCAGAACAGGTCGGTCGCGCGGACCACCGCGTCCTGCTCGTCGAACTGCCTGGGGCGTGCCATGCCGCCACCCTACCCGACTTGTGGAGCGATCGTTCCCATACTAGGGTCCAGCCGACATACGGGAGCGATCGCTCCCGAATGAGCGGAGGAGGTATCCGGTGACGGCCACCGAGCAGAGCGACGCTCAGGCGAGCGGGGAGCGGACGCGGCAGCGAAGCCGCTGGCGGGCGGTCGGGGCCGTGGCCCTCGGGACGTTCCTGCTGGTCACCGCCGAGCAACTGCCGATCGGGCTGCTGACCTCGGTGGGGTCGGCGCTATCGGTCTCCGAGGGGACGGCCGGGCTGATGGTGACGGTGCCCAGCCTGGTCGCGGCGGTCGCCGCGCCGCTGGTGCCCGTGCTCGTCGGCGGGATGGACCGGCGGCTGCTGCTGCTCGGCCTCATGGCGCTGATGACCGTTGCGAACGTGGCCTCGGCCCTCGCGCCGGACTTCGCCGTCCTGGTGGCGTCGCGCGTGCTGGTCGGGGTGGCGATCGGCGGCTTCTGGGCCATCGCCAGCGGCCTGGCCGTCCGGCTGGTGGCCCCGGCGAGCGTTCCCCGGGCCACCGCGATCATCTTCGGCGGCGTCGGCGCGGCGAACGTGTTCGGCGTCCCGCTCGGGACGCTGCTCGGCGGGTTCTCCGGCTGGCGGATCGCGTTCGCGACGCTCAGCGGCCTGGCGCTCGTCGCGCTGGTGGCGCTGCTGGCCGTGC
>NZ_JBFAOF010000166.1:0-10681 GCF_040675125.1 Spirillospora sp. NPDC049652
ACTGCCGCGGCCATCGCGCTGGCCGCCGCCGCGCTGCTGGGCTCGCTCCAGGGCTGCGCGCGGCACGAGGACCGCGGCTACACGCTGCCGGCCGAGAAGCTCCGCGACGGGGAGAAGGCTCAGAAGGACCGCACCGGACGCAGCAGCGACATGCTGTTCACGGTCGTCGCGTACACCGACGGCATCGCCACGATCCTCGGCACGCACGCGGAGATGAACCCCAAGGGCCAGTACGTCCGGATCCGCCTGCTGTGCGTGAACACCGGCCGCGACCTCCAGGTGTTCGACACCTGGGCCCAGCGGCTCGTCCTCACCGACGGCCGCCGGATCGGCGCCGACATCAACAGCACCATGGTGAAGCGGCAGCCCGAACGGCTGTCGGTCGGCGCGAACATGCGCGCCGAGTTCGACCTGTGGTTCGACGTCCCCAAGGGCGCCAAGGTGAAGTCCGTCCAGCTGTACGGCTCCCCCGCCGTGGGCATGGTCACCGACCCGCCGCCCGCCGACATCCCCCTCCCCTGAACCGGCGCTTCCGCCCCGGGCCACCGGTGCGGGACGGCCGTGCCTCGGCCGGACAACGGCCGTCACCCCTCCAACGCGGAACGGCCGCCGCCGCCCCTCTCGGGGACGGCGACGGCCGTGACGGCTCAAGGCCCGTGACCGGTCAGGAGGACGGAGGCGTCTCTTCCTCCTCCACCGTCTCCGGAGCGGCGACCTCGGGAGTCTCCTCCACCGTCTTCGGAGCGGCGACCTCGGGGGCGTCCTCCGCCGGCGCGCCGACCGGCGCCTCGACGCCGCCGCCCAGGTAGGCGGCCCGCACCTGCGGGTCGTCCAGCAGGTCCGCGGCCGGGGCCGACTTCACCACCCGCCCGGTCTCCAGCACGTACGCGCGGTGCGCGATCTGCAGCGCCTGGCTGGCGTTCTGCTCGACCAGCAGCACCGTCGTGCCGCGCCGGTTGATCTCCACGATGATCGAGAAGATCTGCTGCACCAGCTTCGGCGCCAGCCCCATGGACGGCTCGTCCAGCAGCAGCACCTTCGGCTTGGCCATCATCGCGCGGCCGATCGCCAGCATCTGCTGCTCGCCGCCGGACATCGTGCCGCCCGCCTGCGACTTGCGCTCGGCCAGCCGCGGGAACAGCTCGTAGACCTCGGCCAGCTCCTTGGAGAAGTCCCCGCGCCGGGCGTAGGCGCCCATCAGCAGGTTCTCCTCCACCGTCATGCCGGGGAACACGCCCCGGCCCTCCGGCGACTGGCCGATGCCCGCCAGCACCCGCTTGTGCCCCGGCATCTTGCTGATGTCCTGCCCGGCGAACCGGATCGACCCGGACGTCAGCGGACGCAGGCCCGAGACCGTCTTCAGCGTGGTCGTCTTCCCGGCGCCGTTCGCGCCGATCAGCGTCACGATCTCGCCCTCGTCGACCTCGGCGGAGATCCCCTTCAGCGCGGCGATCTTGCCGTAGTGGACGTGGATGTCGTTGATCTCAAGAAGCATCGGCCGGAGCCCCCAGGTACGCCTCGATGACCCGCTGGTCGTTCTGGATCTCGGCCGGCAGGCCCTCGGCGATCTTCTGCCCGAAGTCCACCACCGCGATCCGGTCGCTGATCCCCATCACCAGGCTCATGTCGTGCTCGATCAGCAGCACGGTCACGCCCGAGTCGCGGATCTTGCGGATCAGCCCCTGCAGCTCGACCTTCTCCGCCGGGTTCATGCCGGCGGCGGGCTCGTCCAGCAGCAGCAGCCTGGGGTCGGTCGCCAGCGCCCGCGCGATCTCCAGCCGGCGCTGGTCGCCGTACGGCAGGTTCTTGGCGGCCTCGCCGCGGCGGTGCCCGACACCGACGAAGTCCAGCAGCTCGACCGCCCGTTCGCGGCCCTGGCGCTCCTCGCGCCGGTGCCACGGCAGGCCGAGCGCCGCGCCCGCCAGCCCCGTCCGGTGGTGCGCGTCCGCGCCCACCATCACGTTCTCCAGCGCCGTCATGTTGTGGAACAGCCGGACGTTCTGGAACGTCCGCGCCACGCCGAGCTTGGTCACGGCGTAGCGCTTGCGGCCGTCGATGCGCCGGCCGCCGAAGACCACCTGGCCCTCGGTCGGCCGGTACACCCCGGTCGTCACGTTGAACACCGTGGTCTTGCCCGCGCCGTTCGGCCCGATCAGGGCGAAGATCTCGCCCTCCCGGACCGTCAGGTCCAGCTTGTTGATCGCCACGACGCCGCCGAAGCGCATCACGACCTCGCGCAGCTCCAGCACCGGCTTCGCCTGCGCGTCGTCCCGGATGGTCGCCTCGCTCACTTGGTCACCTCCGCGGCCGTCCCGGGCCCGGGGATCTCCGCGCCCATCGAGCCCATTCCGCCCGTGCCCTCGGCGAGTTCGGCCTTCCGCTGCCGGGACGGCCACAGGCCCTCCGGACGGAAGATCATCATCGCCACCAGCGCGACACCGAAGATCAGCATCCGGTAGTCCGACAGCTCCCGGAACCGCTCCGGCAGCCAGGCCAGCAGGAACGCGCCGAGGACCACGCCCGGGATGTTGCCCGAGCCGCCGAGCACCACGGCCGCCAGCACCAGCGCCGACACCATGAAGGTGAAGCTGCCCGGGTTGATCGAGGTCTGCTTCGCCGCGAACACCACGCCGCCGCTGCCGCCGATCGCCGCTCCGATCGCGAACGCCGCCAGCTTGAACTTGAACGTCGGCACGCCCATCAGCTCGGCCGCGTCCTCGTCCTCGCGGATCGACGCCCACGCCCGGCCCACCCGGGACCTCTCCAGCCGCTTCACGAAGATGATCGCGAGCACGATGAAGAAGACCAGCATGTAGTAGTACGGACGGGAGTCGAGCAGCCCGTACTTGAACGGCTGCACCTCCAGGCCCGGGATCGTCCACTCCGAGAGCGACGGCGGGTGCGGGATCCCCTGCACGCCGCGCGGGCCGTTCACGTAGTCCAGGTTGTTCGCCGTCAGGCGGACGATCTCACCGAACCCGAGCGTCACGATCGCCAGGTAGTCGCCCCGCAGCCGCAGCGTCGGAGCGCCCAGCAGCACGCCCGCCAGCGCCGCGGTCAGGATCGCCAGGACCAGCGTGGACCAGAAGCTCCAGTGGTACTTCGTCGCGAAGATCGCGATCGTGTAGCCGCCCACCGCGTAGAACGCGACGTAGCCCAGGTCCAGCAGGCCGGCCATGCCGACCACGACGTTCAGGCCGAGTCCGAGCAGCACGTAGATGCCGATCTGGTCGCTCAGCATGGTCGGCCAGTCGGTCTCCGACGGCGCCATGAACGACCCGATCGCCTGCGACGGCAGCAGCAGCGCGCCGACGATCAGCAGCAGGTACACCAGCCAGCGGGCCCAGCCGGGAGCGGAGTCCCAGCGGTCGCGCACGGGGTCCATGGAGAACCCCGGGCCCTTCTTCCCCCTCGTCGCCCCGCTCATGCGCGCGCCTGCTGCAGGGACTCACCGAGGATGCCGGTGGGACGGAACATCAGGACCAGGATCAGCACCGAGAACGCCACGACGTCCTTCCACTGAGACCCGAACAGGCTCGACCCGTAGGACTCGAACAGCCCGAGCGTCACACCGCCGACGAGGGCGCCGCGGATGTTGCCGATACCGCCCAGCACCGCCGCGGTGAACGCCTTGATGCCGAGCAGGAAGCCGGCGAAGTACCACGCCTCCTCGAACCGGGCGTAGTAGAGCGCCGCCGCCGCGCCGGCCATCACGCCGCCGACCAGGAACGTCGCCGTGACCACCCGGTCGATGTTCACGCCCATGAGCACCGCGCTCTCCGGGTCCTGGGCGGTGGCCCGGATCCCGCGCCCCAGCTTCGTGCGGTTCACGAACTGGTCCAGCGCGATCATGATGAGGATCGCCCCGAGGAAGATGATCAGGCGGTCGTTGGCGATCTTGATCGGACCGATGTCGATCAGGTCCGTCCGGTGCACGAAGTGGTACGCCTGCGCGATCTTGCCCTTCTCCTTGGGCAGATCGAACACCTGCGGGATGATGATCGTCGCGAACAGCTGCTCGATCACGATCGACGCGCCGATCGCCGAGATCAGCGCCGCCAGCCGGGACGCCCCGCGCTTGCGCAGCGGCCGGTAGGCCACCAGCTCCAGCAGCACCGCGCTGCCGCCCGACACCGCGCCCGCCACGAGCGCGGAGAGCAGGATCACGCCGACCAGGGCGAGCCCGCCCACGTCCGACACGCCCATGGACTTGACCGTCCACATCGCGGCGAACGTCCCGACCATGAAGATGTCCGCGTGCGCGAAGTTGATCAGCCGCAGGACGCCGTACACCATCGTGTACCCGAGCGCCACCAGCGCGTACACCGCGCCGAGGGACAGGCCGTCGATCGTCGACGGCCAGAATTGATGAATGAAGTCTGAGAACACCTGAGTCGCCCTTGTCAAAAGGGGCGGGAGCGCTTGTGGCGCTCCCGCCCCCACACCGTCAAGGCACCCCTCAAAGACGAGAGGCCGTTAGAGGCGCCAGCCTCAGCTCGTGGGCTTGGCCTCGCCGGCCTTGCCGAGCAGGCCGATCTTGTTGCTCGTCACCTCGTAGATGAAGATGTCGTGCGCCGCCAGCTCGCCCTTGTCGTCGAACTTGATCTCCTTGCCGACACCCTGGAAGCCCACGGTCTTCAGGTAGGAGTTGATGTCCTCGGCGCTGGTCTTGCCGTTCTTCACGGCCTCGATGAAGGCCGACGCGGCGTCGAAGCCCTCGGTCGAGTAGATCGCGACGTCCGAGCCGTACTTGGCCTTGTAGTCGGCCGCGAACTTCTTGGCCTTGTCGTTCGACTTGCCCTCGGGGTCGATCATGCAGCCGCAGGAGAGGAACGTGCCCTGCGCGTTCTGCTGGCCCTCGGCCTCGATCAGGCCGGCCGCGACCGAGCCGTCGCCCGACATCAGCTTGCCCTTGTACCCGGACTCGCGCAGCTGCTTGAACAGCCGGCCCGCCACCGAGTAGTAGCCGCCGAAGTAGACCGCGTCCGGCTTGAACTGGTTGATCTTGTTCACCGTGGACGAGTAGTCGGTGCCCTTGTCGTCCACCGAGTCACTCTGGACCTGCGCGCCCTTGCCCGACACCGCGGTCTTGATGCCGCCGGCCAGGCCCTTGCCGTAGTCCTGGTTGTCGTCCACCGTGAAGACCTTCTTGGCCTTCAGGGTGTCCGAGATGAAGGTGGCCGCGCCGGTGCTCTGCACGGTGTCGTTCGCGACGACCCGGTGCCAGTAGCTCCAGTTCTTGGTCGCCAGCGTGATGCTCGTCGCCGACGGCGTGACCGACGGGATCTTCGCCTCGTTCAGGATCGGGTTCACCGCCTGCGACTCACCCGAGAACGCCGGGCCGATCAGGCCCACGATCTTGTCGTTCTTGATCGCGCCCTGGGCCAGGGTGGTGGCCTGCTCGGCCTTGCCCTGCGAGTCGTAGGTCTTGAACTTGATCTTGACCTTGGGGTTCGTCGCGTTGTACTGGTCGATCGCGAGCTGCGCGCCCTGCTTGGGCGGAATCACCAGGCCCGAGTTCTCACCGGTCAGGTCACCCATGAACCCGATCGTGATCTCGTCGCCGCCGCCCGTCTTCTTGCTGTCTCCGCACGCGCCGGCACCGAGCGCCAGCACCGCGCTCACCGCCACAGCACCGGTGACCCTCATCATGTTGCGCCGCAAGGTGCCCAACCTTTCCATCCGGATCCGGGGAGGGATCGGGTACGAGTCATGCCCCGACGTGTCCGAGATCCTGGGAGGAGATATCGGTCACTCAGGGACCAGGTATGTCGTACACCGAGCAGAGCCGACGAAACAGGACCCCCGGACAGAAGGGTTACTTGTTCGTTACTCCCCCGTGCCCTCCCACACGACCCGATATTCAGCGCGAATCACGGTCAGTGACCGCTGCGAACACTCAGCGCCGCCGTCCCCGGACACCCGGCGCAACCGGTGCGGAACCCCACGCCCACCGGCCGTCCGCGCCCCTTTACCCCACCGTCGGGGCTCGCGGTCTGCGGGGGCGCCGCCCACCTGGCGGACCGTTGCCCGGCCTCACCTTGACCGACTGCGGCGGAACCGAACCGTCACGGTCACGCCACCCCGCCGCGAAGCGGGCACAACGACAGCGGACCCCGCGGCCGGACTCGCCGCGAGGTCCCTGGACACGGGACGGAGGTCAGCCCGCCGCGGGCTCGCCGTCCTCCGCGGCGCCGCCGGCGCCCGCGATGACCGCCTCGGCGACGGCGCGCATCGTGAGGCGCCGGTCCATCGAGGTCTTCTGGATCCACCGGAAGGCGTCCGGCTCCGTCCAGCCGTTCGCGGCCTGGAGCAGGCCCTTCGCCCGGTCCACCACCTTGCGGGTCTCCAGCCGCTCCGCCAGCCCGGCGACCTCGGCCTCCAGCGCCCGAAGCTCGGTGTACCGGCTCACCGCGACCTCCATGGCGGGCCGCAGGTCCGCCTTGGTGAACGGCTTGACCAGGTACGCCATCGCCCCGGCCTCGGTCGCCCGCTGCACCAGCTCGGCCTGCGAGAACGCCGTCAGCATCACCACCGGCGCGACCCGCTCCGCCGAGATCCGCTCCGCCGCGCTGATCCCGTCCAGGACCGGCATCTTGACGTCGAGGATGACCAGGTCGGGCTTCAGCTCGACGGCCAGCCGCACCGCGGCCTCACCGTCCCCCGCCTCGCCCACGACCTCGTAGCCGTCCTCCTGAAGCATCTCCTTGAGGTCCAGCCGGATCAGGGCCTCATCTTCTGCGATCACAACTCGCCGAGCGCTCTCCGTCACGCGCACGAGCCTACCGGCGTCCGCTACCCTGTTCCCCGTGACCCCTCCCCCTAGGACGCCGAAACGGGCATAACGCCAGGTGTCCATTAAATGCCCCGATAGCCCAATGGCAGAGGCAATGGTCTCAAACACCATACAGTGTGGGTTCGAATCCCACTCGGGGCACAAATAACCGAATAGTCGGAAACCAAAGCGTCGCCCTTCACCGGGCGGCGCTTTGTCGTACCCCTGAGGGACCATCGCCGCATGTACCAGCGCGATGTCATCGACAAAGCCTTCGATCTGCATCGGCAGGGATTCACCGACCAGGCGGTGGCCGAAATCTGCGGAGCCTCCGTCGGCGCCGTCCGGAAGTGGCGGTACGGCACGAGACGCCGCATTCCCGACCCGGCCGCCCCCGGCGCTCATGACGGGCGGATCAAGCAGGACTGCCCCCGCTGTTTCGGCCGCACGCTCGACTCGGCCGAATATTCCTACCTCGCGGGCCTGTACCTGGGGGACGGTCACATCGTGGCCACCACCAAGGGCTGCTACCGGCTCACCATCAGCTGCACAGCCGCATGGCCCGGCCTCGTGGAGGCCGCCGCCACCGCCATGAGCACCGCGATGCCGCTGTCCAAGGTGTCGCGCAGGCAGCGCTCCGGCGCCGTCGAGGTCCACAGCCAGTCGAAGCACTGGCCGTGCCTGTTTCCCCAACACGGGCCGGGCCTGAAACACGCACGGGAGATCAGACTCGCCGATTGGCAGCGGACCATCGTCGACGAACACCCTGAGAAATTCCTGCGCGGCCTCCTCCATTCGGACGGCTGCCGGACCGTCAATCGAGTCCGCCGCCCAGGCAAGGACGGGGATCGCGTGTACGAGTACCCGCGCTACTTCTTCACCAACGCGTCCGATGACATCCGGAAGCTCTACACGGACACGCTCGACGCGCTCGGGATCGCCTGGAAGCAGAACAACGCCCGGAACATCTCAGTGGCTCGGGCTGAGGCGGTGGCACGGTTGGACGAGTTCGTGGGCCCCAAGTACTGACCCGCGTCGCCGACCAGTCGACCAGGTTCTGGAGGAGGGCGCGGAGGGCGTCCTGCTGGCCGGTGGTCAGGGTGTTCAGCGGTGTGGGGCTCGGGGCGGGGACGGGTGCCCGTCCCCGCCTGGGGCCGCGCTCGGGTGACCTGTCGCGGTGGGGGCCGCGACAGGTTCACGTGCGCGGGCGGGCCGGGCGCTCAGTCGTCGAGGTGGGCTATGGCGTCGCCGATGCGGTGGACTCGGAGCGCGTTGGTCGAGCCCGGGGTGCCGGGTGGGTTGCCGGCGACGATGACGACGCGGTCGCCCTTCTGGCAGCGTCCGGACTCCAGCAAACCCTGTTCGACCTGGCGGACCATCTCGTCGGTGTGGTCGGCGAACGGGACGATGTAGGTCTCGACGCCCCAGACGTGGGCGAGGCGGCCGCGGACGGCCGGGACCGAGGTGAAGGCGAGCAGCGGGATGGGCGAGCGGTAGCGGGACAGGCGGCGGGCCGTCTCGCCGGACATGGTGAACGCCACCAGGGCCTTCGCGCCGACGATCGCGCCGACCTCGGCGGCGGCGCGGGCGATGGCCCCGCCGACCGTCTCGGGCATGCGCTCCAGGGTGTGGGTCGCCTGGAGGCTGGACCCCTCGGCGGTCTGCACGATGCGGCTCATGGTGCGGACGGCCTCGATGGGGTACTGGCCGACGCTGGTCTCGCCGGACAGCATGACGGCGTCGGCGCCCTCGAAGACGGCGTTGGCGACGTCGCTGGTCTCGGCGCGGGTGGGCCGGGGGGCGCTGATCATGGATTCGAGCATCTGGGTGGCGACGATGACCGGGCGGGCCTTGTCGCGGCAGAGCTCGATGGCGCGCTTCTGGACGATCGGGACCTCTTCGAGGGGCAGCTCGACGCCGAGGTCGCCGCGGGCGACCATGATGCCGTCGAAGGCGGCGACGATCTCCTTGAGGTTCCGCACGGCCTGCGGCTTCTCGATCTTGCCGATGAGGGGGACGCGGATGCCCTCCTCGTCCATGATCCGGTAGCAGATGTCCGCGTCCTCGGGGGTGCGGACGAACGAGAGGGCGACCATGTCCACGCCGAGGCGCAGGGCCCAGCGCAGGTCGGTCTCGTCCTTCTCGGTGAGGGCGGGGACGCTGACGGGAACGCCGGGCAGGTTGAGGCCCTTGTTGTCGGAGACCATGCCGCCCACGGTCACCTCGGTGGTGACGCGCGTGCCCTCGACGCCCGTGACGCGCAGGGCGACGCGGCCGTCGTCGATGAGGACGGTGTCGCCGGTCGCGACGTCGCCGGGCAGGCCCTGGTAGGTGGTGGAGACCTCGCGGCGGGTGCCGGGGACGTCCTCGGTGGTGATGACGAAGGTGTCGCCGAGCGTGAGCCGGACGGGGCCGTCGGGGAAGCGCCCGATACGGATCTTGGGGCCCTGCAGGTCGGCGAGGACGCCGACGGCGCGGCCGTGGCGCTCGGCGGCGGCGCGGATGCGGTGGTACACCTCCTCGTGGACGGCGTGGTCGCCGTGGCTCATGTTGAGCCTGGCGACGTCGACGCCGGCCTCGACGAGGTCGTTGATCCGCTCCGGACTGGAGACGGCGGGGCCGATGGTGCTGATGATCTTCGCTCGACGGGTCACGTAGCACAACGGTATCGAGTTACCTGCCGGTATCGGTATTTGGGCAGCTCATTGACCTCGAAGGTTCATCCAGTGGTCCAGCCCATTGGTCTGGACCACCGGCCTTCGCGGCGGCCGTTCCCCGCCCGGCCGTCCCGGGTTCCGGGGGGGTTCCGCCGCCCGGGCCGGGCGGCGTCCGGCGGGCGGCCGGGCGAGGGCGGTGCGGAGCTGCGTGCGGACGGGGGCCGGACGCGGCGGTCAGCGGCCGAAGGCCTCGACGGCGGCCTTGCAGAAGGCTTCGAGGTCGTCCGGCTTGCGGCTGGTGACCATGCGGTTCGGGCCGTCGTCGCAGACCTGGACCTCCTCGTCCACCCAGGTGGCGCCGGCGTTGCGCAGGTCGGTCTGGAGGCTCGGCCAGGACGTCATGGTGCGGCCGCGGACGACGTCGGCCTCGATCAGGGTCCAGGGCGCGTGGCAGATCGCGGCGACGGGCTTGCCGGCGTCGAAGAAGCCGCGGGTGAACTCGACGGCCTTGGGCAGCGTGCGCAGCAGGTCGGGGTTGGCGACGCCGCCGGGCAGGACGAGGCCGTCGTAGTCGCCCGGGCCGGAGTCCTCGACGGTGCTGTCGACGTCGAAGGTGTCGGCCTTGTCGAGATGGTTGAACGCCTGGATCTTCCCGCTCTCGGTGGAGACCAGGCGCGGCGTGCCACCCGCCTGCTTCACGGCCTTCCAGGGCTCGGTGAGCTCCACCTGCTCGGTGCCTTCGGGGGCGACGAGGAACGCGATGGTCTTGCCGTTGAGGTCGGTCATGGTGTTCTCCCCCTTCATCTTGGCTACCTTGGGCCCCTGCCCAGGTCGTGGCGGGTTATGCGGGGGTCGTATGGATTACCGGGAGGGCGCCGGGCCCACGGGGTCGGGGCTGGCCTGCTGGTGGCGGCAGTCGGTGCCGGGGGACGCGGGGCGTTTCATCCAGCGGGTGGTCCCGGACGGCTGCGTGGACCTGATCTGGTGGTCGCGGGACGCGGAGGTCATCGTCGCGGGCCCGGACACCGGGCCGGCGCCGGTGCCGCTGGAGCCGGGTGAGTCGCTGGTGGGGGTGCGGTTCGCGCCCGGGCGGGCCGCGCCGGTCCTCGGCGTCCCGCTGGACGCGGTCCGCGACACGCGGCTCGCGCTGTCGGAGTTCTGGGGCGGGGAGGCGCGCCGGCTGGGCGAGCTGGTCACCGGCGCCGTCCCGTCCGGCGCGTCCGGCGCGTCCGGCTCGGAGGTGGCGGCG
>NZ_JBFAOF010000167.1:0-10540 GCF_040675125.1 Spirillospora sp. NPDC049652
CTGACGGCCCGTCCGGCGAGCGCCGAGGGACGGCCGTCGGTCGCCGCGACGTGGCACGGCAACGCCCGGCTGCTGACCTCCCCGGCGCGGCGGTACGTGTACATCGGGCTGTGGGTGCCGAACGGGCTGATCGTCGGCTGCGAGTCGCTGTTCGTGCCGTACTCGCCGTCCCACGCGGGCCTGCTGCTCGCGGTCGCGGCGGTCGGGATGCTCGCCGGGGACGTGCTCGCCGGACGGTTCATCCGGCCGGAGTGGCGCGAGCGGCTCGGCCCGTTCCTGCGGCTGCTGCTCGCCGCCCCGTACCTGGTCTTCGCGCTCGACCCGGCGCTTCCTCTCGCGGTCGCCGCGATCACGCTGGCGTCGGTCGGGTTCTGCTCGACGCTGCTGCTGCAGGAACGGCTGATGGCGCTCACCCCGGACGAACTGCACGGACAGGCGCTCGGCCTGTTCTCGTCCGGGATGCTGGCGATGCAGGGGGTCGGCGCGACGATCGCGGGCACCGTCGCCCAGTTCACCGGCCCGGCGGCGGGGATGGCGGTGATGGCCGCCGCGTCCGTCGCGGTCACCCTCGCGATCGCACCGGGCCTGCGCCCGCCGGTCCCCGCCGAGCCGGTCCGGGCGTCCGCCGAAGGAGCCTGAGCGTCGGCGAGGCGTTCCGAGCGTCGGCGAATGCCCAAATCCGGTCCATGTTTCCGCAGCTCGGGCATTCCCCGCTCGGCGCGCGGAGATCACCGTGAGGTGACCGAGCAGACCGAGTACGACGAGCGGCTGTGGAACCGGGGCGACGTCGTCCTGCGGTTCCCGGCCGACCGCTCCGTGGGCGAGATCCAGATCGTCGCCGTCGGGAACGAGGACGACGACATCCAGCTGCTGGACGCGCGCGGCGAGGTGACCGTCCCCGCCGGGCACATGGCGTCACTGGAGATCCCGGACGGAACGACCGCCGGCGACCTGGCGTTCCTGGACGACCTGCCGGAGGACGCGCTCGCCGGTTTCGCCGCGTCCGGAGTCTCGTCCGAGGGCCTGGAGCGGCTGGCCCGGCAGAAGGAGCTGTTCCAGGTTGTCCTGGAGGAACCCGCCGGAGACGACATCGCGCTCTCCCGCCTCGCCGACCTTCCCGAACTGGAGATCCTCGGCGTGGAGGACGACACGAGCCCCGGCCGCTGGTTCGCCCGCTTCGCCGGATCCGGCCTCATGAACCTGGAGGTCTCGCGGCGGCACACCGACCAGGAGGCGCTCGCCGGGATCGGCACGATCGAGGGCCTCTACTCCCTGCGCCTGCTCTCCGCCGACCTCGAAGCCGACGGCCTGGACGCGTTCGGCACCCTCGACGGCCTGGAGTCGCTGACGATCTGGACGGACACCCCGCTCGAACCGTCCCACTTCCTCTTCGCCACCCGGCTGCCGGACCTGGAGGTGCTGGAGGTCAAGGCGTCCGACGGGAGCGACCTGCTCTCCGCCGAGCCCCTCCTCGACCTGATCCGCACCCTCCCGGACGTCGAGATCAACGGCCTCTGGTACCCGGCCGAGAAGCTGCCGTCCCTCACGCCGGGCGACATCGCCCACGTCGGCGACCAGAACGTCGTCGCCATCGAGAACGCCGACGACTTCGACCGCCTGGTCGCGCGCGCCGGGGAGAAGCCCGTCCTGGCCTACTTCACCGCCAAGTGGTGCGGCCCCTGCAAGCAGTTCGGCCCCATCGTCGAACGCTTCGCCGCCGACAACGCCGACCGCGTCACCACCACCCGCATCGACATCGACGCCGCCCCCGAACTCGCCGACCGCTACGAGATCCAGGGCGTCCCGACCGTCCTGGTCATCCGCTCGGGCGAGGTCATAGCCGGCCACGGAGGCTCCCTCCCCCGCCGAGACCTCAACCACTTCCTCCACCACGCCCTCGACCACTGACCACCGCAGAACGTCGCGGAAATTCGCCCGCCCAGGCGTCCAAGAGGAAGACGCGGGAACTCAGTTCACCGCGCGGCGCGGTTGAGCAGTCCCTTCCAGGCATCGGCGCTCAGAAGCAGCTTGGGCCCGTCCGGATCCTTGGAATCCCGCACCGCCACCACAGGCGCAACAACCCCAACCTCCACGCATTGCCCACCGGTGTTCGTGCTGTGCGAGCTCGTCCGCCACGCAATGTCAGCCACTTCGATGCAGGCGCCTCCGGTGTTGCCGCTGAAGCTGCCTTTACGCCAGGAAACAGCCGTCCAGTCTGCGATTTCCACAGGGCCTCCAGTGCTGTGTGCCGTAGCTTGAAAGTTCCCACCCCGACAGCCCTGGACGCAACAACTCACTTCGGTCGCCCGTCGCCAGGATGGCCGCTCATCCCCAGCGACATGAGCGGCCATTCCCGACGAAGAATAAGCGTGGGCGTTTACGTCACTGCGTGGCGCGGTTGAGCAGGCCCTTCCAGGCGGCGGCGCTCAGAAGCAGCTTGGGCCCGTCCGGATCCTTGGAATCCCGTACCGCCACCGCAGGCTCAACAACCCCAACTTCAACGCATGCACCGCCTGTGTCCGTGCTGTGCCTGCTCTTGCGCCATACGATGTCCCCCACCTCGACACAGTTGCCCGTGCCGCCACTGTGGGAACTCGTTCGCCATGCGAAGTTCGCTACTTCGATGCACTGCCCACCAGTGCTACCGCTATGACTACTCTTGCGCCAACGCGCAGCTGACCAGTCGGGACCGTTCACAGAGCCTCCAACGCCTCATGCAGAAAGCTCAGGGTGCCGGTTGTGGACTTCGCCGCACCTCTGATCATGTCGAAGCTTACTCGGTACTCCTGCACAGTCGTCTTGGTCCCCGTGAAGAACCCGCCAGCGTAGTCCTCCGTGTACACGAGGTCCGGCCTTCCTTCGAATTCCAGGACGGAGAAGGCTCCGAGAAGCCCAAGGTAGGCCCCTTCACTGAAGGGGACGACCTGGAGAGACACGTTGTACATCTCTCCAATCTCCATCAGCCGCTCATACTGCCCTCGCATCACACCAGCACCACCAACACAGCGCCGAATTGCCATTTCATCGAATACCGCGATGATCTTAGGCGGCTTCTTGCGAACCAGTATTTCCGAACGAGACATGCGCGTCTCCACCAGCTTCTTCGCCTCGGCGGGACCGTAGCTCACCTTCATGATCTCGTAGGCATACTCGGGCGTCTGAAACAGCCCGGTGATCATAGTCGGCTCGAAAAGGTGCATTACTGATGCCTGCGCCTCACGCTTCAGGAACTCCGGGAATCCAGGCGGGAGCAGATGGAGGTCCCGCTCCTCCTCGATCTCCTCCCAGCGTCGGGCGAAGGAGCCCGCGCACGAGAAGAAGGTGTCGCAGTCCTCGGCAAACTTCTGTGAGGGGATGTTCCTGCACGCCTCAAGTTGGCCGATGAGCGAGGCGTCGTAGCCAAGCCGTTCGGCCAACTCGACCTTGTTGAGTCCGCGCTGCACCCGCCACGCGGTCAGGTCCCCGGCGAACGCCCGGATCGCTCGTCCCTCGTACGGCTCCTTGCTCGCGGTCATCGCGTCTCCCTCTGGGGATCAGGTGCGCGGATCGATGACCGCCCGGGAGGTGGTCCTGTCGCGGTCCGTTGCGGTCTGTCGCTGAGCGTAGCCGAGTACGGAAGGCTTTGTGATGCACATCACGCACGACAGACAAGGCGGCATATGAACACCCGAACCCTCAGCGACGAGCAGGCGCTGGACGCGCTGCGGCGCGAATACACAGGTCACCGCATATGGCGGGCCCGGCGCAGGGACGGCCGGCCCGGCGACTGGTGCGCCACGCTCCACGACCCGGACGAGGGCATCGACCCGACCGTCATCCGCAGCGCCGCCGACGAGCTCTGGGACGAGCTGGCCCAGGAGCGCCGCCGCGCGCAGATCCGGGGGTCGCTGTGATCGCCCGCCCGCTCCCGTCCCCCAACCGGCTGCGCCGCCGCTGGATGCGTCACCGGCTCAACCGCGTCCGCAAGCTCCTTCAGCGCGCGGGCTGGATCGTGGACACCCGCTACGACGCGCCGATCCCGCTGCTGCACGTCCGCTCGGCGATCTCCCCGCACCTCGGTGAGAGCGTCCTCGTCCTGCGGGGACGGCACGGCTGGTACTACCGCTCGTCCAGCGGGGACTGCCTCGCGTCCCATCGCCGTCCCGACCTGGCCGTGGACCAGCTCACCGCCATCCTCACCTTCTGGACCGCCCCCACCCCTCGCCGCTCGTCCGACACCGCGCCCGAGATGTGACTTCACGGTGTCCGGGCTCACCGACTCGCCTGCTCGTCTCGTCTGGAGGGAACTGATGAAGGACACGGACACCTACGGCTTCGCGAGGGAGCTCGCGGACATGTACAGCCCGGCCGCCTACGAGGAAGGCGAGACGAAGGGCGAGACCAAGGCCCTCGTCAGCGTGCTGGAGGCACGGGACCTCCCGGTCTCCGACGAGATCGCGGAGAAGATCGTCAACTGTCCCGACAACGAGACGCTGCTGACGTGGCTCCGGCGGGCGGCGGTCGCGACCAGCGTGGACGAGGTCTTCGGGGACTGAGGACGGTCCGAGCGGGGAACGGAACGCTCGTCCGGGGTTTCGGACGGGCGTTCCGTCGTTTTCGGCTGGCGCGGTGAGTTCCTCGGGGCTGGACGGTCGTATCCGGTGACAGGAAGGGGTCGGGCGCATGGGCAAGGTCATCGCGATGGAGCATCTGACGCTGGACGGGGTGATCCAGGCGCCCGCGGCCGCGGACGAGGACCCCCGGGGCGGGTTCCGGCATGGTGGGTGGGCCGCCGAGCGGCAGGACCCCGCGATGCAGCAGGCCATGGGTGCCCGGATGTCGGACGCGTGGTCGCTGCTCGTCGGACGCGTGACCTACGCGCGGTTCTTCGACTACTGGCCCAAGCAGCCGCCGAACCCGATCACGGACGCGTTCAACCGCGTCGAGAAGTACGTGGTGTCGACGACGATGACCGAGCCGCTGCCGTGGGAGGGCTCGACGCTGCTCGACGGGACCGAGGCCGTCGCGGAGCTGATGCTCCAGCGCCGAGAACCTGGTGGTCTTCGGAAGCGGCGCGCTCGTCCGGTCGCTGCTGCGGGACGGGCTGGTGGACGAGATGGTGCTGATGATCCACCCGATCCTGCTCGGCTCGGGCATCCGGCTGTTCGCGGAGAAGGGCGACGAACCGAGGGGGTTCGACCTGGTCGAGTCGGTCACGACCGGGAACGGCGTCTTCATCGGGACGTACGCGCTCGCGAAAAGCTGAAGGCCCGTCCCACAGGGGGGACGGGCCTCTCGCAGGGGTCAGTCTTCGAGGTTCGCGGCGGTCACCGAGATCTCGATCTCCTCGGCCGGCGCGACGCCCATGGCGACGGCCAGCTTGCGGAAGCGGGCCGCCTCGTCCGGGCGGTTGCGGCGCTCCAGCGTGCGGGCCAGCGCCTCGTGCGCCCACCCGTTGCTCGGGTCGATGTCGAGCAGCCGCCGGAACGCGTCCTCGGCCCGGCCGAGCTGGGCGCTGTGGAAGTACGCGCGGGCGAGCAGCTCGGCGACCGCGCCGTTGCCGGGCTCGGCCTCGGCGACGGGGGCCAGCAGGCGCGAGGCCGAGATGTAGTCCCGCGCCTCGAAGAACATCTGCGCGCGCTGGAACTCCTCGTAGGTGTTCATCTGCTCCCTCCCGGTCCCGCTGTTCGTTGAACCTTCAACCAGAAGGGTCCGGCTTTCATTCCACGGTGACGTCGCGGAAGGAGAGCTGGGGGCCGTCGTGGCCCGGCGGCTTGATCCGCCCCAGGTAGAGGTACCGCCCGCGGTAGGACGTGTCGGACACGGTCGCGCCGCGGCCGCCGTCGCGCCGGACGGTCACCGTGCCCGGGGTGACGGTCACCCGCAGGGCCGCGGTCGTCCCGCTCCGGGTGATCGGCGGCGTCCGGACGGACGTCAGCAGCCGGTGGTCCTTGTAGAGGTCGAGACGGCCGTCCTGGCGCAGGACGAGGTCGTAACCCCCGGTTCGGGAGGTGTACGGGTCGTCCGTGGGAGAGGCGAACTGGATCGCGGCGGCGTCGGCGCGCCGGGTGCTGAGCCGGTCGAAGCGGACGGTCGCGCGCAGCGTGTACGAACGCCCCAGGACGGCCCAGCCCTGCCGGGTGAAGAGGTCGGCGCGCCCGTAGGGGATCGTCCACCAGTCCGGGGACGTGAACCGGCCGCGCTGGTAGGCGGTCAGGGCGGCGGCGGTCTGCGCCTGACCCATGTGGCCCGGCGAGTAGGTGCCGGTGGCGAACGGGTCGGACGTGCGGCGGTAGCGGGATCCGTGCAGGTAGACGGGGTCGTCGGTGTCGATGCCGCGCACACCGAGCCGGTACAGCCGGTCGCGGCGCGTCTGGGACTCGACGTTGAAGCACGCCACGACCAGCCCCGCCCGGACGTACCGGGCGATCAGCGCGTCCGGGAGCTGCGAGTTGACCGAGACCCGCTGTATCCCCGCCTTCTTCACCTGGGCGGGTGAGGCGGCGTCCGCCTGTCGTTCGGTGCCGATGAGGAGCTGGGCGGTGATGCCCGCCTTCCGCGCCGCCACGGCGTCCGCGAGGTGGTCGGTCTGCATCTGGACGTGTCCGGTGAGGCGGCGGGCGACGACGTGGTCGATGACGAGGCGGGCCGCGCGGGAGTCCTTGGGGTGGGCGAGGAGCTGCTTGCGCGTCGCGTACCTGGTCAGCACCTCGTCCAGGAGGAGCGGGTGCGTGTCCTTGGCCGTCCCGCCGAACCACGAGTGCGCGTCGATGCGGAGCTTCTTGAACTGCCTGCTCGTGCGGGCGGTGACCCGTCCGTGCTCGGGCGTGATGCGGTCGACGGTCGGGTCGTGCCAGACGCCGCCGACGCCGTCCTTGAGCACCTGGACGTCGAACTCCAGCAGGTCGGCGTCCGGATCACCGAGGCCGGACTCGAACGCCGACGCCGTGTTCTCCGGCGCGAGGAACGCCCCGGACGCCCGGTGCGCGATGAAGAACCGCTGCGGCAGCCGGAACCCCGTGGCGGTCTCCGCGCGGGCCGGGGGTGACCAGATGGGGACAAGGACGGCGGCGGTCACGGCGGCGACGAACGGGCGACGCATGGCGAACCTCGCTGGTGGGGGGAGTGTGTCCCGGACGCTACTCACCGCGAGTGATCGGCCCGTGTCATTGAGGTGAACTTGCTCCGTATGCCGGACTGGCTGAGTTCGCCCATGTGAGCGCCGATTTTCAGTTAGATGTGCAGACCTTCGTTCATGTCACCTTCACCCCAGAAGGAGCTCGATGCTCAGGAAGCTGCTCGTCACGGCCGCCACCGGCCTCGTGGCCACCGGTGTCGTCACCGGCGTCGCCGCCCCGGCGAACGCCGCCCCGGTCTCCGCGCCGGCGGTGTCCGCCGCGCGCTGCCACTCCCACAAGGTCGGCAAGCACTGGGAGTGCGTCACGCCGGGCTCGTACTGCCCGACGGCGGCGCGCCTGCACTACGGGTACGCGTACAAGACGGGCAAGCGGTACCGCTGCGTCCGGTACACGAACGGCCAGTGGCGCTGGAAGCGCGCCTGACCTTCCGGACGGACGCGCGCACCGCCCCGGCTCGCCCGGGGCGGTTCTTTTATGCCCGTTCGTTCTGGGACGCCGGCGGCGGCGGGGGTCGGGGGGACGGTGGAGAGCGATCGCGTCCGGCCGCCGGGCAGAAGGTCCGGCGGGGACGCCGGAACCCCACCCGGGAGGAGCGTTGCGCACCCACCGCCTCAACGCCGTCGCCGCCGTGGCCGCCGCCGCGGCGCTGACGGGCGGCGTCTTCGGCTACCTCGTCCATCCGTCCGCCGGCTCGGCCGCGCCCGCCGTGCCCGTCGCCGCGCCCCGGCACTCGTCCGGGACGCTGCACGTCGCGCTCAACATGCCCGCCGCCGACCGGGAGCGGGCGGCGGCGCTCGGCTTCGACCTGTTCGACGTCGGCCCGGACGAGGTCGGGTCGCTGCCGAAGGACGGCCGCGCGCTGGTCTGGGTCGGCAACACCACGTGCGGCGGGTTCGGCCTGTCCGCCGACGACTTCGGCTCGACCGTGAAGCGCCTGGCCCGCGACCCGCGCGTGTACGGCTGGTACCTGTCGGACGAGCCGAACCCCGCGGAGTGCCCCGGCATCGTCGGGCAGATCCGCGAGCGCGCCGACCTGATCCACCGGTACGCGCCGGGGCAGAAGGCGTTCGCGTCCCTGACCGACTGGACGATGACGCCGCTCAAGCCGTCCGCGACGCACCTGGACCTGATCGGCCTCGACCCCTATCCGTGCAGGTCGGACGCGTCGGGCTGCGATCCGAAGGCGATCGGGGCGATGGTCGCGCAGGCCGACCGCGCCGGGTTCGCGCGGGCGATGATGGTGCCGGTGATCCAGACGTTCGGGCAGGCGTGCAGCGCCGGCGAGAAGAACTGGAAGCTGCCGACGCCCGCGCAGCTCACGACCATCCTCGGGCAGTGGGAGGCGGTGCTGCCGCACCCCGCGTTCGACATCAGCTACTCGTGGGGCCACCAGTCGGACTGGGCGTGCCCGACGCTCGCCGACTCCCCCGGCCTCCAGCAGGTCATGAAGCTCCACAACACCCGTCCGGCGCGGCGGACGCCCGCCCCGCCGACCGCTTCACCGACCGGCCCGACCAGCACGCCGACCGCCCCGGGGCCCGCGCCGAGCTGCGCGCCGACCGCCGACGGCCGCCGGGCATGATGGGGGGCCGAGTTCGGCCGAGGGGGGCTCACATGATCGACAAGGCGGACGTCCGCGCCGCCGCCGCGCGGATCGCCGGGCACGTCCGGCGGACGCCGGTGCTGGAGAGCGACGCGTTCGGCGTGCCGCTCTGGCTGAAGCTGGAGCAGACGCAGCACGGCGGGTCGTTCAAGGCACGCGGGGCGTTCAACCGGCTGCTCACCGCGGCCGAGCAGGGCGTGCTTCCGCCGTCCGGTGTGGTCACCGCGTCCGGAGGCAACGCCGGGCTCGGGGTCGCCTACGCCGCCGGAACGCTCGGGGTGCCCGCGCGGGTGTTCCTGCCGCGCACCGCGCCCCCGGTGAAGGTCGCGAAGCTGCGCGCGCTCGGCGCGGACGTGCGGCCCGTCGGCGACAAGTACGCCGACGCGCAGGAGGCCGCGCTCAAGGACGCCGCCGACAGCGGTGCGCTCTTCTGCCACGCCTACGACCAGCCCGAGGTCTGCGCGGGCCAGGGCACGATCGGCCTGGAGCTGCTGGAGCAGACCGGCGGCGCGTTCGACACGGCGCTGGTCGTGGTCGGCGGCGGGGGCCTGATGGCCGGGATCGCGACCGCGCTGGACGGCGAGGCGTCGGTCGTCGCGGTCGAACCGGAGCTCTGCCCGACCCTGCGCACCGCGCTGGACCAGGGCGAGCCCGCTCCAGTCGCGGTCTCGGGCGTCGCCGCCGACTCGCTCGGCGCGTCCCGGATCGGCGAGATCGCGTTCGACGTCGCGCGCCGGACGGGCGTGCGGTCCGTCCTGGTGCCGGACGAGGCGATCACCGAGGCGCGGCGGACGCTGTGGGAGCGGCACCGGCTGGTGGCCGAGCACGGCACCGCCGCCGCCCTCGCGGCCCTGCTCACCGGGGCCCACACGCCCGCGCCGGGCGAGCGGGTCGCGGTCGTGGTGTGCGGTGCGAACACCGATCCGTCCGATCTGGTGCGCCCGTAGGCCCGTCGGTGCCACCATGTCCGTCATGAGCGAACTTACTTTGACTCCTGAACGCACGGCGCTGGTCGCGATCGACCTGATGGAGCGGATCGTCGCGCAGCCGACCGCCCCGCACACCGGGCCCGACGTCCTCGCCCGCTCGGTCCGGCTGGCGGACGCCCTGCGCGAGGCGGGCGGGACGGTCGTCTGGGTGCGCGTCGAGCGTCCGGGCGTGGACGAGCAGCCGCCCGGCAGCGGCCTGTGCCCCGAGATCGAGGTCGCCGCGTCGGACGTGGTGGTGGTCAAGGGGACGTGGGGCGCGTTTCAGAACACCGGGCTGGAGACCGCGCTGCGCGAACGCGGCGTCGACACCCTCCTGCTGACCGGCCTGGTGACCAACTTCGGCGTCGAGTCCACCGGACGCATCGCCGACGAGGCCGGGTTCCGGACGGTCTTCGTCGAGGACGCGATGAGCGGCCTGGACGCGCACGCGCACGAGTTCGCCGTCGACTACGTGTTCCCGAGGCTCGGCACGGTGGTCGCCACGGAGGAGGCGGTCACCGCACTCACTTGCTCAATTGCGCGATAGCTTTAGAGTGGGTCGGGGAATCGTCCTGGAAGGGGTGGGATCGCCGTGGTGGGAGAACTGTCACCGACGCACTGGCTGATCGTGATCATCGTGGGCCTGCTGCTGTTCGGCTCGGCGAGGCTGCCGAAGATGGCGCGCTCGCTGGGGCAGTCCGCGCGCATCCTGAAGGCCGAGATGAACGGCCTGGCCGACAAGGACGGGACCCCCGGGGAGAACGAGTCCCCGGTCGTCGGCGCCGCCCCCCCGGGGGGCCCCCAGCCGGGCCCCCGCACCGAGGGGCGGGCCCGCTCCCGGTCGTAGGCAG
>NZ_JBFAOF010000168.1:0-10528 GCF_040675125.1 Spirillospora sp. NPDC049652
GATCGCCCCGCCGGACGGCGCGGTCGACGACCGCCTGCTCGCGGGCCAGGCGGTCGGCGAAGAACGCGCGGAAGTGCGCGGCCAGCTCCGGGTTCCCGACGGCGGCGGCGAGCGCCGCCCGCGCCGCGCCGCCCGCGCCGCCGTCCGCCGTGTCGTCCGCCGTGCCGTCCGCCTCCCCGGTGCCGACGAGGCGGAGCAGGCCGTCCACCAGGGCGGTGAGGTCGCCGCGCAGCGTGCCGGTGTCGGGCATCGGCAGGTCGAGGAGCGGGGCGTCGACGAGGGCCGCGCCGAGCAGCGCCGCCTTGGACGGCCACCAGCGGTAGATCGTGGTCTTGTTCACCCCGGCCCGCTCGGCGACGCCCTCCATCGTCATGCCCTCGAAGCCGTGCCTGGCCAGGTCGCGCAGGGCCGCGTCGAAGATCTCGCGCCGCCGCCGGGGTCCGCTCATGTGACGAGCATAATGCAACGCGACGTTGCGTTGCGTTCCTGTGGCGGGCTACCGTCCGAGGGGAGGGTGCGGCGCCGCGTCGCGCCCGTGAGGGGGGGTGCCCGGGATGAGCGCGAGTCCGGCCGAGGTCGTGGAGCGGTTGCGTGACGGGTTCAGGAGCGGGCGGACCAAGCCGCTCGCCTGGCGGCGGGAGCAGCTGCGCGGACTGCGGGCGCTGCTGACCGAGCGGGAGGCGGAGTTCGCGGCGGCGCTCAAGGCCGACATCGGCAAGGGCCCGGTGGAGAGCCACGCCTCCGAGCTGGGGTTCGTCGTCAACGAGGTCGACCACGCGCTGCGGCACCTGGAGCGCTGGACGCGGCCGGAGCGGGCCTGGGTCCCGCGTTCGCTGCTGCCCGCGCGGGCCCGGACGGTGTGGGAGCCGCTCGGCGTCGTCCTGGTCATCAGCCCGTGGAACTACCCGGTGATGCTGGCGCTGGCCCCGGTGGTGGGGGCGCTAGCGGCCGGGAACTGCGTCGTGCTCAAGCCGAGCGAGCTGGCCCCGGCGACGTCGGAGGCGCTCGCCCGGCTGCTCCCCCGGTACCTGGACGACACGGCGTTCACGGTCGTGGAGGGCGGGGTGGAGGAGACGACCGCCCTGCTGGAGCAGCGCTTCGACCACATCTTCTACACCGGGAACGGGCAGGTCGGACGCGTCGTCATGCGGGCCGCCGCCGAGCACCTCACGCCGGTGACGCTGGAGCTGGGCGGCAAGAGCCCGGCCATCGTGGAGCCCGGTGTCGACCTGGCCGCGACCGCCCGCCGGCTCGTGTGGGGCAAGTTCTTCAACGCGGGGCAGAGCTGCACCGCGCCCGACTACGTCCTCGCCGTGGGCGAGGGGACGGCGGGCGAGCTCGAACGCCACCTGGCGGACGCGATCCGCGCGATGTACGGGGACGACCCGTCCCGCAGCCCCGACTACGGGCGGATCGTCAACGAGCGCCACTTCGACCGCCTGACCGCGCTGCTGGACGGCGGCCGCGTCGTCGCGGGCGGCGGGCACGACCGGGCGACCCGGTACATCGCGCCGACCGTCCTCGGTGACGTGGAGCCGGACGCGCCGGTGATGGCCGAGGAGATCTTCGGCCCGATCCTGCCGGTGCTGAGCGTCCCGGACCTGGACGCGGCGCTCGCCTTCGTCAACGGCCGGGACAAGCCGCTCGCCCTCTACGCCTTCACCGCCGACCCGGCGTCCAAGCGGCGGGTGCTCGCCGAGACGTCGTCGGGCGCGGTCGGGTTCGGGCTGCCGAACGCGCACCTGACCGTCCCGGAACTGCCGTTCGGCGGCGTGGGCGAGAGCGGGATGGGCGCCTACCACGAGCGCCGCTCGTTCGAGACGTTCAGCCACGCCAAGGCCGTGCTCGACAAGCCGCTCTCCCCCGACACGATGCGGGTCGCCTACCCACCGTTCACCGCCCTCAAGGAGCGCCTGCTCAGAACGTTCACCTGACCGCCGCCGGTGAGGGCCGCGGCATCACCGTCTCGGCCCTCACCGCGCGGGCGGCTCCCGCTCTCGACCCGATGCGCTGCCGTAGGCGATCCCCTGCCCTTCGACACAGGCATCAGGTGCCCGAGGGCTTGTCGGGCGAGGTCCGGGTCGGCTCTCTTGAGGCCTGTGCGGTCCGCGCGGAGCGGATCAGGGCGAGGGTGCTCTGCACTTCCTCGTGCATGACGTGGGCGGCCAGGTCGTTGTCGCGGGCTCGGATGGCTTTGACCAGGGCCGCATGTCCGGTGTGACCGTGGTCCGGGGTCTCCTCTCGCAGAGGGACCATCCGCAGCAGGTCCAGGAGGCCGGCGCGGAGCCTGGGGACGAACGTATGAAAGAGGCCGGTCAGGACCGGGTTGTGAGCTGCGGCCACGACCGCTGTGTGCAGGGCGATGTCGGCGTCCACGAAGGTGGCGTCATCGGCCGACGCGGCGGCCTTCCTCGCCGCCAGCGCGCTTTCCAGTACGGCGAGGTCGGCGTCGTCCCGGCGGGTGGCGGCGAGCCGGGCCGCCTCGACCTCCAGGAGGGTCCGGACCTCGAAGACGTCGGCCACCGCCGCTTGGCGCAGCTTCACGTCCCAGCTCGCCACCGGCTCCAGAGCCAGCACGTACACCCCCGAGCCCTGACGCGACTCCAGGAGCCCGGCCCCGGCGAGGGCCCGGATGGCCTCGCGGACGGTGGACCGGCCGACCCCCAGGTTCTTGGCCAGCGTGGTCTCACCGGGCAACCGGGCACCGACCGGCCACTCTCCGGCGGTGATCCGCGCGCGGAGCAGATCAGCGGCCTGGTCGACCAGCGGACTACGGCGGAGGGGATCGTGGACCATGGCGCTCACTTGTCAGGTTGTCTGAGGAGTTGTTCTCGTCTAGCGTACCGCCCATGACGTTGCGCGGTCTGCTTCTCGGCGGCCGCGGCGGGAGCTGACCGGACCGGCGCCCCGCCGCGGAGGTTCAGCGCTGCCGGTCCACCCGACGTCACCGAGGAACGGTAGATGACCGCCAGCTTTCCGACCCTGCGCACCCCCGACGGCCAAGTGCCGCCTGACGCCCCTTCGTGGAACCGCCAGCGCGGCAGCCGCATGCCCTACGACCGCTACCGTCCCGCCCACGAACGCGTCGACGTTCCGCTGGGCGGCGTCCGCACCTGGCCGCACCACCGGATCGAGCAGGCCCCCCTCTGGGTCCCGGTCGACCTGCGGGACGGCAACCAGGCCCTGGCCGAACCGATGGACCCCGCCCGCAAGCAGCGCATGTTCGACATGTTCGTCGCCATGGGCTTCAAGGAGATCGAGGTCGGCTACCCGTCCGCCAGCCGGACCGACTTCGACTTCGTCCGGCGGCTCGCCGAGGAGGGCCGGGTTCCCGGCGATGTGACCGTGGTCGTCTTCACCCCGGCCCGCCGTGACCTGATCGAGCGCACCTTCGACGCGATCGAGGGCCTCCCCCGCACCGTCGTCCACATGTACACCGCGACGGCTCCCACCTGGCGGAACATGGTCCTGGGCCACGACCGGAACGAGCTGATGGGGCTGATCCTCGCAGGGGGCGAGGACGTTCTGCGGGGCGCGGAGCGGCACCGGGCCGGCGAGGTCCGCTTCGAGTTCTCGCCAGAGGTGTTCAACATGACCGAGCCGGACTACGCGCTGGAGGTGTGCGATGCGATGACCCGGCTGTGGGACGCCTGCCCGGACCGTCCGGTCATCGTGAACCTGCCCGCCACGGTCGAGATCGCCACCCCCAACGTCTACGCCGACCAGATCGAGTTCATGCACCGCAACCTGGCCCGCCGGGACGGCGTGATCCTCTCCGTGCACCCGCACAACGACCGCGGCACCGGCGTGGCCTGCGCCGAGCTGGCGCTGCTGGCGGGGGCGCAGCGGGTCGAGGGCTGCCTCTTCGGAAACGGCGAGCGGACGGGCAACGTCTGCCTCGTCACCCTGGCCCTGAACCTGTACACCCAGGGCGTCGACCCGATGCTGGACTTCTCCGACATCGACGAGATCCGCCGCACGGTCGAGTACTGCAACAGGCTGCCCGTCCACGAGCGCCAGCCCTATGCCGGCGACCTGGTCCACACCGCCTTCTCCGGCACCCACCAGGACGCGATCAAGAAGGGCCTGGCCCGGCACGCCGCCCAGCCGTCCCCGGACCGCGCCCCGTGGGACGTCCCGTACCTGCCCATCGACCCGCACGACCTGGGACGCTCCTACGAGGCGGTCATCCGGGTCAACAGCCAGTCCGGCAAGGGCGGCGTCGCCTACCTCCTCCAGACCGGCCACGGCCTGGACCTGCCGCGCCGTATGCAGATCGAGTTCTCGCGCGCCGTGCAGACCGTCTCGGACGAGGACGGGCAGGAGATCTCCGCCAAGCGGCTGTGGGAACTGTTCGAGCGCGAATACCTGAACCGGGACGCTCCCGTACGGCTGGTCTCCCACAGCTCCGTCGAACCCGGCGACGGAACGCACCACCTGGACATCGTCCTCGACATCGACGGCACGCGCGTCACCGCGACCGGCACCGGCCCCGGTCCCATCGCCGCCTTCGTGGACGCCCTCGCCCGGGCCGGGATCGGCGTGGAGGTCCTGGACTTCAGCGAGCACGCCCTGAGCGAGGGGCATGACAGCGTGGCCGCGGCCTACGCCGAGTGCCGCGTCGACGGCCGGGTCCGCTGGGGCGCGGCGCTGGGAGCCTCCACCCTCAACGCCTCCCTGCAGGCGGTCCTGTCCGCCGTCAACCGCCCATGAGCTCGCCGCACGCTCCACGAGTGCGCTGAGGCTCGGTCCGAGGCGCCGCGGGCGTGCAGCGGACGCGCTCCGGCGCGCACGGCGACATCACGCAAGGCGCTCTTCGAGTGTTCACGCGACCTCTCGGGGGCGGTGTCAGGAAAGGGCGATGAGGTCGGTGTGGTCGGGGCTCCAGAGGTCTTCGACCGCGTCGGGCAGGAGGAGGACGCGGTCGGGGTGTAGGGCCTCGACCGCCGCCTCGTCGTGGGTGACCATGACGATCGCGCCCCGGTACTCCGCGACCGCGCGCAGCACCTCGGCTCGGGACTCCGGGTCGAGGTTGTTGGTCGGCTCGTCCAGCAGCAGCACGTTCGCGGCGGACGCGACCAGCCCGGCCAGCGCGAGACGAGTCCTCTCGCCGCCCGACAGGACCCCGGCCGGCTTGTCGACGTCGTCGCCGTTGAACAGGAACGCGCCGAGGATGTCGCGTGCCTCCGCGGCGGCGAGGTGCGGCGCGGCGGCGGCGAGGTTCGCCGCTACCGACAGGGTCGGGTCCAGGGTGTCGTGCTCCTGCGCGAAGTAGCCGAGCCGCAGGCCGTGGCCGTGGACGACGCGTCCGGAGTCGGGACGTTCCCTGCCGGCGAGAATCCGCAACAGCGTTGTCTTGCCCGCGCCGTTCAGGCCGAGGACGACCAGCCGGCTCCCCCGGTCGACGGCGAGGTCGACGCCGGCGAGAACGTCCAGGTCACCGTAGGACTTGGTGAGGCTGACCGCGCCGAGCGGCATCCGGCCGGACGGGGCGGGCTCGGGCAGCCGGATCCGCGCGACGCGCGCGGTGCGCCGGACGGGCTCGGTGGCGGCGAGCATCCGGTCGGCGCGGCGGGCCATGTCCCTGGCACGGGTCGCCGTGGACGCGCGGGCACGCATTCTGTCCGCCTGCGCGTTCAGGGCGGCGGCCTTGCGCTCGGCGGCGGCGCGGAGCCGGGCGCGGCGGCGGTCGGCGGCGTCCCGGTCGGCGAGGTGGGTGTCCCAGCCGGTGTTGTGGACCTCCAGCGACGCGGTGTCCGGGTCGAGGCGCCAGACGCGGTTGACGGTCGCGGCGAGCAGCCCGGTGTCGTGGCTGACCAGGACGAGACCACCCTTGTGGGACGCCAGGAACCCGCGCAGCCAGGCCACCGAGTCGGCGTCGAGGTGGTTGGTCGGCTCGTCCAGGAGGAGGACGCCGGCCTCGCCGAACAGGACGCGGGCCAGCTCGACGCGGCGGCGCTGCCCGCCGGACAGGGTGCCGAGCGGCTGCCACCGGAGCCGGTCGGGCAGGCCGAGCCCGGCCGCGACGCGCGCCGCCTCGGCCTCGGCCGCGTACCCGCCGCGCGCGACGAACTCCGCCTCGGCGCGGGCGTACCGGTCGGGGGCGCCCGGGTCGCCGGCCGCGAGAGCGGTCTCGGCGGCGCGCAGCGCGCGGACGGCCTCGTCCAGCCGCCGGGCGGACAGGATGCGGTCGGTGACGGTCCGGGACGGGTCGGCGGCGGCCGGGTCCTGGGGCAGATAGCGGGCCGGGGCGGTGCGGGTGATCGTGCCGGCGGCGGGCGGGACGACCCCGGCGAGGGCCCTGAGCAGGGTGGACTTGCCCGCGCCGTTGCGGCCGACCAGGCCGATCCGGTCGCCGGGAGAGACGTGGGCGGTGACGCCGGTGAGCAGCGGGCGCGCTCCGGCGCGCACGGCGACATCACGCAGGGTGATCATGGGTAGGACGCTCCGAGTCTGGCTGAGGACACATGTGTGGCGTGGAAGCGGTGTCGCCAGCTAGGCAATGCGGGGCGTAGCCATGCGCGTCAGGTTAGGCGACGGCCCCCGGCGGGAGGCAACCGGTTTTCCCGAGGCAGGACGGGCCGGGCGGGGCAAGGGCAAGTTGTGCCCAAAAGCCGGGCGAGTTCCTCGGCCGGTGACGATGACCGGCGCGGCCGCCGCGAGGAACGTGTGGCACCGGAGAGATCACCGTTGCGGAACCCGGAGGTGCGGATTGCCCAGGCGGCCCCTCGCAAGGACGCGCCGGAGCGCGACCCTGGCGGCGCTGACCGGCGTCGCGGTCGTGGCGGCGGGCGCGGTGCCCGCCGCGAACGCGGCGCAGCACGCGGCCACGCCGAAGATCGTGGTGAAGAACGGCGTCACCCAGCCGGTCTTCTCCTACCAGGACGCGATCCGCGAGCACGTGTACGTCCAGACGAATTTGGACTCCGACCATGACGGCAAGCCGGACCGCGTGAACGTGGACATCGTCCGGCCGCGCGAGACCGAGCGGGGCCTGAAGGTCCCGGTCATCATGGACGAGTCGCCGTACTACGACAACGTCGGGCGCGGCAACGAGAGCCAGCGCAAGAAGTACGACGCGAACGGCGACCCGACCGCGTTCCCGCTGTTCTACGACAACTACTTCGTGCCGCGCGGCTACGCGTTCCTCGCCGTGGACATGGTCGGGACGACCCGGTCGGACGGCTGCCCGACCAGCGGCGGGCCGACCGACGTGCTCGGCGGCAAGGCCGTGGTCGACTGGCTGAACGGCCGCGCCAAGGCGTTCACGCCGGACGGCAAGCCCGTGAAGGCGTCCTGGACGACCGGGCACACCGGCATGATCGGCAAGTCCTACGACGGCACGCTCGCCAACGGCGTCGCGGCGACCGGCGTGAAGGGCCTGGACACGATCGTCCCGATCTCGGCGATCAGCAGCTGGTACGACTACAGCCGGATGAACGGCATCAAGTACTGGACGGGCGAGCAGGACGGCCTGGCCGAGGTCGTCGACACCGACGCGAAGACCAAGTGCATCCCCGAGCGCGCCTACCTCGGCAAGGCGCAGGACGACGGGACCGGGAACTACAACGCCTACTGGAAGACCACGGACTACCGGAACGGCGCGCTCACCAACGTCCGGAACGTGCGCGCGAGCGTCTTCGCGATCCACGGCGTGAACGACCTGAACGTGAAGGACGACCACTTCTCCGAGTGGTGGCAGGGGCTCAAGCGGCAGGGCGTCGCGCGCAAGGTGTGGCTGCACCAGCGCGGGCACGTCGACCCGTTCGACATCCGCCGCCAGGACTGGGTGAACACCCTGCACAAGTGGTTCGACCACGAGCTGCAGAAGATCCCGAACGACGTGCTGCGGGAGCCGCGCGCGGACGTCGAGGTCGGCCCGGACCAGTGGATCAGGCAGGCCGACTGGCCCGCGCCCGCCGCCCGGTCCGTCGCGCTGCGTCCCGGCGCGGACGGGTCGCTCGGCCTGAAGCCCGCCGCGCGCGGCGCCACCGGCTCGTTCACCGACCTGCCGGGCCCGGACAACGCCGGGTACACCGAGTCCGACCTGGCGTCCGACCCGACGACCGCCAAGCCGTACCGGCTGGCGTACGTGTCGGGGGCGGTGCCGAAGCCGGTCCGGATCTCCGGCACGCCGAAGGCGCGGCTGCGTGTCACGATGGACAAGCCGACCTCGGACCTCACCGTCCTGCTGGTCGACTACGGCACCGACACCCGGATCGACTACCTGGGCGCCGGCTCCGGCATCACGACGCTGGCGACCCGGAGCTGCTTCGGCGAGAGCACCGCCGAGGACAGCGCCTGCTACCTGGACACGCGGACCAAGACCACGACCGCGCCGCTGAACGTCGTGGCGCGCGGCTGGATGGACGCCTGGAACCGCTCCTCACTGAGCCGCCAGGACCCGCTGACGTCCGGGAAGTACTACACGATCGGCTGGAAGACGCTCAGCCAGGACTACGTCCTCAAGGCCGGCCACCGCCTCGGCCTGGTCATCGCGGGGACGGACTACGACAACACCACCGAGACCCCCACGGGCGCGAACGTGACCGTGGACCTCGCGGGCAGCTCGGTCAGCGTCCCGGTCGTCCTCGCGCCGAACGGCGTGACCGCCCAGGTCGCCCCGGCCCCGGCGGCCCCGTGGCGCGGGCCGTCCAAGGTGGACCTGCCGCGCCAGCAGCGGAGGTTCTACTGATCCTCTGACCGGTTCCGCGTCCGGGACGCGGAACCGGGCCAGTTGAACGAATCGGCAGAACGAACCGGAGCCCCGGAGACCGTCGCAGGTCTCCGGGGCTCCGGCGCGTCCGGGGGCAGGGCCTTCCTGGTCAGGGCACGCGGACCTTGCGCAGGAAGACCGGCAGCAGCCACGGCCTGCGCCCGCCGACGCGGACCCGGCCGGTGAGCAGCGCGCGCGGCTTGGACAGCCGCCCGAACATCATCATCGTGAACGCGGCCGGGTCGAAGCGCAGCCGGACGTCCGGGGTGCGGCCGGGCTCCTCGACGCTCAGCTCCCCGTTCCGGAGGACGAACGTGACCGGCGTGGTGTACGCGGACCGGAACTCCACCACGACCGGGTCCTCGCGCGGCGGCCCGCCGCCGTCGAGCAGGGCGCCGACGTCGTTGCGGGCCAGGCCGACGATGAAGTCCTCGAAGAAGTAGGACGCCTCGCGCGGCGGGACGCTCCAGGGGCGGCCGAGGGCGCGGGCGATGTCGTGGCCGTGCTGCAGCAGCTCGTTCACCAGGTGCGCGAACAGGCCGGGGATCGGCAGCCGCGCGCCGCCGATCCAGCCGACGGTCTCGGCCGTGTCGCGGCCCTCGGCCAGCTCGTCCATGGTCTTGACGCGGCCGCGCAGGTCGGCGGCGAGGACGGCGAGGTCGCGTTCGGGGAGGGCGGCGAGCGTGGTCTCGTTGAAGGCGTGCACGCCCTCGACGTTGCTCGTCGCGAGCCAGGTGTCGAAGCCGGGGATGGGGGGCGGAGGCGAGGACGGGTCGAGGAGCCCGACGTCCATCCAGGCGATCGCGGCGACGTGGGCGGCGGCCTCGGCGACCGTCCAGGCGCCGTCCGCGCGGGTTCCGGGGTCGGGGGCCGGGCCGGCGGCCGGGTCGATGAGGTCCGCGAACCGGTCGGTGGTCTCGCGGAGCGCGGCGCGGACCGCCGCCCAGTGGGAGGGAGTCATCTTCGAAGATGACCACGATCCGGCAGGGGGAGCAACCTCGAAGGGGTGCCGGACCCGGCCGCTCGGCTAGCCTCGGGAACCGATGATCAGCCCCGTGCACGCGTCCACCTGCCGGTACGCGCCCCGCCCCGGCACCGCACGGCGGGGAGGCGCCCGTTGAGTCCACGCCGTTCCGACCCCGACCTCCGCCCCGTCCTCACCGAGATCGCCGCCCGGCTGCTCCACCAGGAGGGCCCCCGCGCGCTGACCGCGCGCCGGGTGGCCAAGGAGGCGGGCTGCTCCACGATGATGGTCTACACCCACTTCGGCGGGATGAGCGGACTCGTCCGGGAGATGGTGCACCTCGGCTTCGCCCGGCTGGAGCGCTGCTTCACCCGGGTCGCGCAGAGCCCCGACCCCGTCTCCGACATGGCCGTGTACGGGCGCGCCTACCGGCACAACGCGCTGGCCAACCCGCACCTGTACAACGTGATGTTCGGGGCGTCGTCGCTGCCGGTGTTCTCGCTGTCGGACACCGACCGGCAGTACGGCCGGTACATCCTGGTCGACATCGTGCACTGCGCGAAGCGCTGCATCTCGGCCGGGCGGTTCGCCTGGACCGACCCCGAGCTGGTCGCGCACCACATGTGGGTCACCATGCACGGGCTGGTCAGCCTGGAGCTCGGCGACTACCTCACCGAGCCGTACACCGCCGACGCCTGCTTCGAGACGCAGCTTCCCGCGCTGATGGTCAGCGTCGGCGACGACCCGGCGGCGGCCGCCCGCTCGGTGGCGGCGTCCCGGGACCGGTTCGGCCCCCACGGCCCCGACGGCCCCGACGGGGCACCTGACCCCGTCCGGCCCGGCCCGGC
>NZ_JBFAOF010000169.1:0-10469 GCF_040675125.1 Spirillospora sp. NPDC049652
GACTCGGCCCCGAGGCCGGTCGGGTCGGCGCGGTGGCCCGGCGACTCGGCGCGGTGGCCGGACGGTTCGGCGCGGTGGCCGGGGGCCGGGCGCGCCGGCACGGCCTGGGGTCCGGGCAGATGGCCCTCTGGCTGTGGCATGCGCGTCAGACCTGCTCTGCCGGCGGGACCGACGGCTTCGGTGGCTGGACGGGACGGGTCGAGGGGCTCTGGACGTGCGGCCCGGCCAGCGCCTCGTAGAAGTCGGTCAGCTCGTGCAGCCCCGGGTGCTTCTGGCTCACCGCCGCGCCGACCTGCCGCGCCCGGTGGACGAGGATGTCCGAACGGTGCTCTACCGGCAGGTCGAGGATCGCCTCCCGGGCCGTGGCGAGCGCCGCCTCCGGCTGTCCGGCGTGCAGCTTGCACGACGCCCGGTCGAGCCGGACCAGGGTGAGGTCGACCCGGTCGGTCGGCGCGTACAGCGTGAGCGCCCTGCTCAGTGACTCCTCTCCGCCCTTGTGGTCGCCGAGGTTGGTGTAGGTGTCGCCCTCGTAGAAGGTCATCTGCCGTTCGGTGAAGCCGAACACCAGGTCGCCGGTGTGCTCCTTGCTCAGCTGGTCGAAGACCGACCGGCCGCGCAGCAGCGCCCGGCGGGCGCTCGGCGCGGCGTCGCCGCGGCCGCGCAGCGCGAGCTGGCCGAGGGCGCGCGCCTCGACCGCGGGCGCCATCGCGGCGGCCACGCTCGGGTCGCGCCCGGCGAGGTCCTGGGCCTTGCGGGCCAGGTGCAGGGCCTCGCGCGGGTCGCCGTAGTACATCGGCACCAGCGCCTCGCGCACGGTCACCCAGGCGCGCAGCTTGCGGTCGCCGGTCTCGTCGGCGGCCGTCCGCGCGGTCCGGAAGAACGAGCGCGCCAGCCGGTGGTCGCCCAGGTTGATCATGATCAGCCCGGACAGCCCGGACAGCTGGGCGGCGATCCGCAGCAGCCGCTCCTGCAGTTCGACGGGCTGGCGCTTGTCGGCCATCCGCCGGACCTCGGAGAAGTCGAGCAGCACGTCGCAGAGCATCCGCAGCGACGGGGTCGCCTGGTACTGCTGGCCGTAGCCGAGCGTCGTCTCCTCCCACTGGTCGAGCATGGTCGGTGACACGGTCGCGCTGACCAGGGTGTCGTCCATCTTGCGCCGAAGGTTGTCCACGGCGCCGAGGAACTGGCCGTCGAGCGTCACCACGCCCGATCCGGCCAGCAGGCTCAGCAGGGTCCTACGAAGCACGATGTCCTCCTCTCCCACATCAATGGAGGCGGGGCCGTCAGCGCGGTCCGGACCCCTGGGGTTTCTGACGGAGATCCAGTGCCGGTCGTCCGGCGCCGGGACCACCACCGCCCCGATCAGGGCGTCGGTGGGGGCCGGCGGCCGGGGGCCCGGATCCCGCTGGGACGGGGCGGCCGCGGGAACCTGGCCGCCGGCCGTCTCGGCGGGACGGGTCGCGTGGCCGCGCCCGCAGATGCAGGGGCTGCGGTACCCGAGGTCGTCGGGCTCGACCCGGTAGACGGCGCAGAGGTAGTGGAGGTACTCGGGCCCGGGGCGCTTGTAGCCGCTCTCGTAGGCCGACAGCAGGGTGTCGCCGAGCTTGGGCTCGGGCTTGCCGTCGATCTCGAACAGCGCCCGGACCTGGGCGACGATGTCGGACAGCGCCACGCCGTGGGCGAGGCGGTGCGCCTTGATCGGCGTGATGCCGAACAGCGGCCCGCACTGATCGTGGATGTCGACCGCGATCTGGGCGGGGGCGCGTCCCCGGGCGAGACCGCGCGCCCTGATCCGGCGCGCGATTTCGGTCTCCTTCTTCGGGGGGTCTGACATCGTTCCGGCCTCCTCACCGCTGGGCCGGGGGGGTCCTCGGGAGCGAGGGCCAGACCTCGGGGCCACGGCGACCGGTAGCTAGGTCAACCTCATCGGACGGAGAATTCCCGCACACCCGCCATGAGCAGGCGATACGAGAAATAATCTCTTGCGCACGCAGCGTAACGCCCGCACCGGGGCAGGCCAAGCCATTCCCGAGAAACGCGGACGCCCTGGGAGCGCCTTCTCTCCCCCGGGTAGAGATTTCTCCACCAAGGGCCGCGGACCTCTCCCCGGGATGGGGAATCCCGTACTTCGCCGGACAGCCGGGCCCTTGACCCACCACCGTTGGGGTTGCGATTCTCGCCGCGAGTAATGGTACGGAAGCGCTGAGTTCGATCACGTGGGGGTCCGGTCCCGGCCGGGATGAAGATCATCTCCCGCGGCGGGAGCGGCCGTCCGGCACGGTGCCGTCCGGCATCGTCCGGAAACGGCGCGGCACGCAAGCGGCACCGGAACGGAACGGCACGGCACGGGCGGTCCTCGGAGGGCACGGGAAGACGGAGGGGGTGCGCAGGTGGCACACGACGAGCGCGTCGGCTACCTGGAGGAGCTGGAGCACGAACTCGACACGCGCGGCCTGGTCGCGCGGGTGGTCCGGACCCGGTCCGGGCCGGCGTTCCTGCGGGTGGTGAACCCGGCGGCCGCGAGCCTGGCCGAGGACGTCACCTGCGCGCCCGCGCCGGAGACACGCGACCACTACTACTGGTGGTCCTGGGGGGAGCGCATGCACCGGGTCGACGACCCGCGCGGGGCCGCGTCGAAACTGGCGCACGTCCTGCAGCCGCTGCGGCAACAGACGCGCGGTCTCGAGGCGCAGGGCTTCGAGATCCGCGATCCGGCCACCGCGGGGAGCGGGCCCTCGGCCCGTCCCTGAGGGGGCCGGAAGCGTCCCCGGGGGCCGTGGCCGACACGGCGCGGCAGCCACGGCCCCCGCGGGACCTGAAACGGGCGGCGCGCCCGGCCGGCGCCGCCGTGCGGGACCGGCTCCGGAGCGCCCGACCCGCGTGATGGCGTGACCAGGGCTTTCGTACCTACTCCCCCCGACCGGCCGCGGATCCGCTTCCCCACCCCGTCCATCCGGGTCCGCGGCCCGGGGGCAGACCCTTCGAGACCGATGCGCGTCAGTCGTCCGGCGCCGGCCGAACCCGTCGTCACCGTCCCCTACGATCGGGCTCGTACCGCCGCAGGTCCACGACGATGTGACGCGGCATCCACCATCGGTCGGGAGGGTCTGCCCCCATGTACGGCACAGTGGCGTCCGGCGCGTCCGTCCACGCGGCGGCGCTGAGCGAGCCCCTGGTCAAGATGGACGGCAAGGCGGAGCAGTACTGCGGCGCCGATCCGAAGGCCGCCTGCCGCCTGTTCTGGAACATCACCCACAGCCCGGACGCCACCAGGGTCGTCCACGAGTGGGACATGGACGTCTGGACGGGCAAGCTCGTCGCGATCATCGTGACGTTCGTGATCGCCCTGGTCATCCGGAACATCGCGCACCGGATGATCACCAGGATCACGCTCCGGATGGCCGAGGGCACCATGTCGGAGAAGGTCCGGGAGAGGAGCCGGACGATCTTCGAGGGCAGCCCGGCGCTGCTGTCCCAGCGGCGCGCGCAGCGGACCAAGACGCTCGGCTCGGTGCTGCGCTCGGTGGCGTCCGTGGTGATCATGGGGACGGCGCTGTTCAGCATCCTCGGCTACCTCGGGCTGAACCTGACCCCGATCGTCGCCAGCGCCAGCGTGATCGGCGTCGCGGTCGGCTTCGGCGCCCAGAACATCGTCAAGGACTGCCTGGCCGGCATGTTCATGCTGCTGGAGGACCAGTACGGCGTCGGCGACGTGATCGACGTGGGCAGCGCCAAGGGCACGGTCGAGGCCGTCACCCTGCGGGTCACCCGGATGCGGGACGTCGACGGCGTGGTCTGGTACGTCCCGAACGGCGAGATCAAGAAGGTCGGCAACGAGTCGCAGAACTGGGGCCGGGCGGTGCTGGACATCCCGGTCGACATCAACGAGGACGTCGAGAAGGTCAAGGACATCCTGCAGGGCACGGCCGACCTGATGGCCGAGGACCCGCGGTGGAGCGACGAGATCCTGGAGCCGCCGTCGGTCTGGGGCGTCCAGGCGCTCGCGGCGGACGCCCTGGTCATCCGCGTGGTGCTGAAGACGGCCCCGGGCCGGCAGGCGGCCTGCGCCCGCGAGCTGCGCGAGCGCGTGAAGGTCGCGTTCGACCAGGCGGGCGTCTCGGTGGCCGCGTCGGTGGGCTGATCCGCCGCCGCCGCGGGCCGGCCCACGGGCCGGCGCCCGTTCCGGCCGCCGTCCCCGGGCGGTTCCGGGTCCTGAACGATCAAGAGGCGCAAGCGGGCTCCCACCGCATAGGCTTGGGGCGTTATGGCTGATCCCGAACAGGTGACCTTCTACGAGGCGGTCGGAGGCGAGGAGACGTTCCGCGTCCTCGTGCACCGCTTCTACCAGGGCGTCGCGGACGACCCGGCGCTGCGCGCGATGTATCCGGAGGAGGATCTCGGCCCCGCCGAGGAGCGGCTGCGGCTGTTCCTCATCCAGTACTGGGGCGGTCCGACCACCTACAGCCAGCAGCGCGGGCATCCGCGGCTGCGCATGCGGCACGTCCCCTTCGTGGTGGACGAGGCGGCCAAGGAGGCCTGGCTCCGGCACATGCGCGCGGCGCTGGACGAGACCGTCGCCGAGTGCGGGCTCCAGCCGCAGGCGGAGCAGATGCTCTGGAACTACTTCACCATGGCCGCCCAGGCCATGATCAACTCCCCCTCCTAGCCGTCCGCCGGGTGCGTCCCGGCACCCGAGAGACCGGCCCCGGGCGCGCTGCGCAGGGGCCGGACGCATGCCGGGAGGCGGTTCGCGCGCCTCCTCCCGCCGGGTGAAGGTTCTTCCTGTTCCGGGTAGATCGTTGGTATGACGCGATCCCCCTGGTGGCGCCACGCCGTCGTGTACGAGGTCTATGTCCGCAGCTTCGCCGACGGCGGCGGCGACGGGGAGGGCGACCTGCGGGGCGTCCGGTCGCGGCTGCCGTACCTGCGCGACCTCGGCGTGGACGCGCTGTGGCTGACGCCGTTCTACCCCTCGCCGCTCGCCGACGGCGGCTACGACGTGGCCGACTACACCGGCGTGGACCCCCGGTTCGGCACGCTGGACGACTTCGACGCGCTGGTCGCCGACGCGCACGCGCACGGTCTCCGGTTGATCATCGACATCGTGCCGAACCACACCTCGGACCGGCACCCGTGGTTCCGGCGGGCGCTCGCCGCGCCGCCGGAGGACCCCGCGCGGGACCGGTACGTGTTCCGGCCCGGCCGGATCCAGCCGGACGGCCGGATGGAGGGCCCGCCGAACGACTGGCCGTCGATGTTCGGCGGACCGGCCTGGGAGCGGCTCCCGGACGGCCAGTGGTACCTGCACCTGTACGCGCGCGAGCAGCCCGACCTGAACTGGCGCGACCCGTCCGTCCGCCGGGAGTTCGAGGAGATCCTGCGGTTCTGGCTCGACCGCGGCGTGGACGGCTTCCGCATCGACGTCGCCGCCGGCCTGTTCAAGAACCCGGCCTTCACCGACCTCGGCGAGGACGCGCGCACCGCCCTGTACGGCCGCATCTACAGCCGTCCGGAGGTGCACGGCGTGTACCGGGACTGGCGGCGGATCCTGGACTCCTACGACGGCGACCGGATGGCGGTAGGCGAGGTCTGGACCGACTCCCCCGACGACCTCGCGCGGTTCCTGCGCCCGGACGAGCTGCACCAGGCGTTCCAGTTCGACCTGCAGCTCGCGCCCTGGTCGGCTCCGGCGTTCCGGGACGTGATCCGGGCGGCGTGCGCGGCGGTCGCGCCCACCGGCGCCGCGCCGACCTGGGTACTGTCCAGCCACGACATGCCCCGGCACGTGACGCGGTACGAGCAGCCGCGCGGCCTGCCCGGCATCGGGGCGGCGCGCGCCCGCGCGGCGCTGCTGATGATGCTCGCGCTGCCCGGTTCGGCCTACCTGTACCAGGGCGAGGAGCTGGGCCTGCCGGAGGTCGAGGACATCCCCGAGGAGGCCCGCCAGGACCCGATCTCGCGCCGCACCGGCGGCCGCCAGCCCGGCCGGGACGGCTGCCGGGTGCCGCTCCCCTGGTCCGGGACGAAGGAGCCGTACGGCTTCGCTCCGGAGGGCGTGCGGCCGTGGCTGCCGATGCCCGCGGACTGGGCGTCCCTGACGGTCGAGGCGCAGGAGCGCGACCCGGGGTCGATGCTCGCCTTCTACCGCCGCGCGCTGGCGCTGCGCCGCGAGCTGCTGCCCGGCCTGCCGGAGGAGATCGAGTGGCCGGACGACGCGTCCGGCACGACCGTGGTCTTCAGCCGGGGACGGCTGACGTGCGCGCTGAACTGCTCGGACAATCCCGTCCGGCTGCCGCCCGGCGAGGTCGTCCTGTCGAGCGCGCCCTGCTATGGCGACCTGCTCCCCGGCAGCACGTCCGCATGGATTCGCACTGGGGACTGAGCGGGCGCACGCGCGGCGGACATGACGAGGCGTGGGACACGGACCGGGGGAAGGTCCGCGCCCCACGCCTCGGGGGTGGGAACCGGAAGCCCGCGAACGGGCCTCGGCTCAGCGGCTACAGCGGGGGTCGCTGCGCCAGGGTCGGGTCCTCGCCCATCGGGGTCGGGACGGCGGTGGCGGCCCGCATGGACGGGGCGACGCCCGCCCAGCGCTGCAGGTCGGCGACGGCCTTGGCGCGCTGCGCGTCCGGCAGCTTGGCGATGAGCCGGCCGCTGTGGTTCATGCCCGGGGCGACGTAGACGGCCGAGTCACGGCTGCCCTTGCCGAGCCGGAACGGCTTGCTGCCCCACGGGTCGTTGGCGCCGTAGACGAACATCATGTGGTCGGCGTTGCGGCGCACCCACGAGTCGATGTCGCGCATCGCCCGGCCGTTGTCGAACTTCATCGCGATGTCGCGCGGCACGTACGTCCGGGGGACGTAGCTGCTCTCGTAGCGCAGCAGGTCGTGCAGGTTCGGGAACTTCGGCGACGGCCAGCCGAGCTGCGTGCCCGCCTGGTAGTAGTACGGGATGTACCTGCTCAGGTTCTGGTCGGCGTAGGACGAGCCGTCCGCGACGTCCATGAACACCTGGTAGATGGCGTCGTCGGAGGCGTTGGTCGCGGGCAGCGAGGCGCACTCGGACTGCAGGTGGTACTGCCAGAAGCCCCACTCGAAGTCCATGACGGAGTTCTCGAAGGCGCGGTCGGTGCCCTTGAGGATGGAGAACGTCCAGCCGTTGGCCTTGGCGTCCGCGTTCAGCCGCGTCTCCATGGCCGTGCGGCGCTTCAGGATCTCGCGGGCCAGGTCCTTCACGTGGGCGCGGCACTGCGGGTCGGTGCCGACCGTCCGGAAGAACCTGTCGTACGCCTGGTCCTTGTTGTTGTCGTAGTCGTTCGGCGCGACGTACACGACCGAGCCGGCGACGTCGTTCGGGTAGAACCGCTTGTGGTACGTCGCGGTCATGCCGCCCTTGCTGGCGCCGGTGTTGATCCACTTGGCCTTGTAGATCGGCTTGAGCGCCTGGACGATCCGGTGCTCGTCGGTCGCGGCCTGCCAGATGTTGTCGTACTTCCAGTTCGCGTCCGCCGGGCGGGACGGGGTGAAGTACCGGTACTCGACCGAGATCTGGTTGGCGTTCAGCAGCGCCGTCGGCTCCGACTGGAACATCGTCTCGGGCGTGTTGTAGCCGCTGGTGTACTCCACCATCGGGGCCGCCGCGTCGCGGTGCTCCAGCATGATCCGCTGCTCGAACCACTTGCCCCGGGGCTTGCGGTGGTCGACCGGCTGCTTGTAGGTCAGCCAGAACCAGCGGTAGCCCGGCAGGGTGGACGACTTCTCCTGCACGTTCATGCCGGGAATCGCCTTGAGCTGGGCCAGGATGTCACCGCTCGCGGCCGGCGCCGCGGCCTGGGCCGCGCCGGCGAGGCCGAGTCCGGAGGCGGTCAGGCCGCCCGCCAGCAGCAGGGTCATCGCCCTGTGGGAAACGCGCCGCATCTTCTCACCTTCACGTGGGATCGCCACAATTCGCGATGCGACCGTAGAGGGAAGAAGTAGGACGAAAACATACCGGGGGGACGCTTGTTACACACACGTGACCAAGCGACGACCCGCCCTTCTCACACCATGCCGCCGCTCAGCAGGTGCGTGACCAGCCAGGCGAGGCCGAGCAGCAGCGCGAGCCGGCGCAGCTGCCAGCCGAGCGGCTTGCCGCGCACGGCGAACGCCTTCCAGATCACCTCGGACAGCGTGTCGCCGGGCTGCCGGTTGAACACCGCGGGCAGCTCGATCGCGAAGAACATCAGGACCCACAGGATCCAGGCGAAGACGTAGGGGGACATCGGAACCTCGGACGGGACGGCCTCCGCGGCGGGGGACGGTGTCCGCGGAGGGAACGGTTTCCGCCTGGTTGATCCCCGTATGCCGAGATCGTTACCCCAGATCAGCGGCACTGTTTCCAGAAAACTCCGGAAACTAGGTGAGGACGTCCACCGCCCGTCCGAGCAGCAGGCGGAGCGCCTCCAGCTCGTCCGCGTCGAACGCGTCCACGATGCGGCGCTCGACGGCGACGGCCGCGGCGTCCGCCTCGTCCAGCAGGGCCTCGCCCGCCGGGGTGAGCCGGGTGACGAGCACCTGCGCGTGGTCCTCGGACGGGCGGCGCTCGACCAGCCCGCGCGCCTCCAGCGTCTTCAGCACCGTCGTCATGCTCTGCGGCGTCACCGCGCAGTAGCGGGCGAGCCGCGCCCCGGAGATGCCGGGCGCCAGCGAGAGCGTGAACATCGCCGCGTACTGCGGGACGGTCAGCCCGAACGGCCGCAGCACGCGGCTCTTCTCGGCGATGAGCGCCTGCTCGGCCCGCTTGATCAGCATGCCCGGACGCCAGGCCGTGGCCCGCTCGATCCGCTCGTCGGCCTCCATCGCCCTCCCTTTCCGGACGCACCCTACCAAGCCACGACGACTTGACAAGACCCGCATGTGCATCAGAGATTGTGTCTCCATCAAAGCTCTTATGGTTATTCGACTTCGAAGGGATGGCCCGCCATGTCCGGCCCCGCCATGTCCGGCCCCGCCATGCCCGGCCCCGACCGGCGCCCGCCCGCCGCCGTGACGCTCACCGTCGTCTGCGGCGCGCTGCTGCTCATCCCGATCACCGCCACCGGCGCGGCCGAGGCGACCGCCGACGTCGGCCGGTCGCTGCACGCCGGCCTCGCCGCCTCGCAGTGGGTCGTCAACGGCTTCTTCCTGACCTTCGCGAGCCTCATGGCGGGCACCGGCTCGCTCGCCGACCGGATCGGACGGCGCCGGATGTTCGCGGGCGGTCTCACCGTGTTCACCGCGTCCATGCTGGTCGCGACCGCCGCGCCGGACATCGGCGCGCTCGTCGCCGCGCGGCTGCTCGCCGGCGCGGGCGCGGCCGCCGCCACCACGGGCGGCAGCGCGCTGCTGGCCGCCGCGTTCCCCGACGGCCCGGCCCGCGTCCGCGCGTTCGGCGTGTTCGGGACCGTCCTCGGCCTCGGCCTCGCGTTCGGCCCGGTCGTCGCCGGGCTGCTGGTCACCGGCCTCGGCTGGCGCGCGTTCTTCGGGGCCGCCGCCGTCGCGCTGCTGCCGAGCCTGCTCGCCGTCCCGCTGCTCGCCGAATCGCGGCGGGACGCGTCCGGGCCGATCGACTGGACGGGCGCCGCGACCTTCACCCTCGGCCTCTCCGCGTTCACGTTCGCGCTGGTCGAGGGCCCGAGCCTCGGCTGGACGCACCCGGCCGTCCTCGCCGGGTTCGCCGCCTGCGCCGTCCTGCTGGCCGTGTTCGGGGCCGTCGAACGGCGGCATCCGAGCCCGCTGGTGGACCTCGCGCTGCTGACCCGCCCGCGCTTCGTGGCGATCTCCGCGATGCCGTTCCTGCTCGCGTTCGGGTTCGTCGCGCTCACCATCGTCCTGCCGCCCTACTTCATGGCGACCCAGCACGCGTCGGCGAGCCGGGCGGGGCTGACGCTGATGCTGCTGACCGGGCCGACGCTCGTCCTGCCGCCGCTCACCGGCCTGCTCGGCCGGCGGCTGTCCCAGCGGGCCCTGCTCGTCCTGACGCTGCTGCTCGTCGCGGCCGGGACGGCGCTGCTGGCGCTCGTCCCGGGCGGCGCGGGCGCCGGGGCCCTCGCCGCGCCGCTGCTGCTGATCGGCGCCGGCTTCGGGATCTCCCTGGCCATCATGGACGGCGCGGCGATCTCCGCCGTCGAACCCGAACGCGCCGGGATGGCCGCCGGGGTGTTCAACACCGCCCGGATCAGCGGCGAGGTCGTCGCCGTGGCCGTCCTCGGCGCGCTGCTCACCACGTTCACGCGCGCCGGCCTGGCCGGACGCTACGGGGAGTCCGCCGCGTCCGCCGCTACCTCCCGGCTGCTCCAGGGGGACGGGACTCCCCCGCGCGGCGTCGCGGCGTCCGGATACGCCGAGGCCGCCACGCACGCGTACGCGAGCGCGCTGCATGACGCGCTGTGGGCGCTCTCAGGGTTGACGCTGGTCGGAGCGCTGGTCGTCGCCCGGCTCCTGCGCCCCGCC
>NZ_JBFAOF010000170.1:0-10462 GCF_040675125.1 Spirillospora sp. NPDC049652
CTGGTGTGGGGCGCGGTCGCGGGCGTGCCGGGGCTGCTGGCGTACCGGGCCGCGAACACGCTGGACGCGATGGTCGGGTACCGCAATCCGCGTTATGAGCGGTTCGGGTGGGCCTCGGCGCGGTTCGACGATGTCGTGAACTGGGTTCCGGCACGGCTGACCGGGGTCGTGGCGGTGGCGTGCGCGCCGCGCGGACGGCGGTCCGAGGCGTGGCGGGTGCTGCGGCGGGACGGCGCGTCCCATCCGAGCCCGAACGCCGGACGCTGCGAGGCCGCCTTCGCAGGCGCGCTGGACGTCCGGCTCGGCGGGGCGAACAACTACGGCGGACGGATCGAGAAGCGGCCTGAGCTGGGGGACGGACGGTCGCCGGAGGTCGCCGACATCCGGCGGGCGGTACGCCTGTCGGGGCGGGTGACCGCCGCGACGGCCGTCCTGTGCGCGGGCGTCGCCTGCGCGCGGGACGCGATATCGCCCGCACGCGGGACGCGATGAGGGATCGGGCACTGATGCGGACGGGCGGGACGCGATGAGGCGCGGTGGGGCGCTGCTGGTGGCGGGGACGACGTCGGACGCGGGCAAGAGCGTCCTGACGGCCGGGCTGTGCCGGTGGCTGGCGCGGCAGGGGGTGCGGGTCGCGCCGTTCAAGGCGCAGAACATGTCGCTGAACTCGATGGTCACCGCGGACGGCGCGGAGATCGGGCGGGCGCAGTACACCCAGGCGCTCGCGGCGGGCGTCGAGCCGTCCGCGCTGATGAACCCGGTGCTGCTGAAGCCGGGCAGCGACCGGCGCAGCCAGATCGTGCTGCTCGGGCGTCCGGTCGCCGAGGTGGACGCGCTGGAGTACGGCGCGCACAAGGAGCGGCTGCGGGCGGTCGTCCTCGACAGCCTGGCCGAGCTGCGCGCCGCGCACGACGTCGTGGTCTGCGAGGGCGCGGGGAGCCCGGCGGAGATCAACCTGCGCCGCGGCGACCTGGCGAACATGGGCCTCGCGCGCGCCGCGGACCTGCCGGTGATCGTGGTCGGGGACATCGACCGGGGCGGGGTGTTCGCGTCCCTGTTCGGCACGCTCGCGCTGCTGGAGCCCGCCGACCAGGCGCTGGTCGCCGGGTTCGTGATCAACAAGTTCCGGGGCGCGGCGGAGCTGCTCGCGCCCGGCCTCGCGCAGCTCGCGGCGCTGACGGGCCGGCCGACGCTGGGCGTGCTGCCGTGGCAGCCGGGCCTGAACCTGGACGCCGAGGACTCGCTCGCCCTGGACGGCCCGCGCGCGCAGGCCGCGCCGCCGGTCGGGCGGGAGACGCTGCGGGTGGCGGTCGTCCGGGTGCCGCGCATCTCCAACTTCACCGACGTGGACGCGCTGACCTGCGAGCCCGGCGTGGTCGTCCGGTACGTGACGACGCCGGGGGAGCTGGCGGACGCGGACCTGGTGATCCTGCCGGGTTCGCGCGCGACGGTCGCCGATCTGGCGTGGCTGCGCGAACGCGGGCTCGCCGACGCGATCGTGACGCGCGCGCACGAGGGCAGGCCGGTCCTCGGCATCTGCGGCGGCCACCAGATGCTCGCCCGCACGATCGAGGACGAGTACGAGTCCGGCGCGGGCACGGTCGAGGGCCTCGGCATCCTTCCGGCCACCGTGCGTTTCGGGCCCGCCAAGACGCTCGGACGGCCGTCCGGTACCGCTTACGGTCAGCCCGTCCAGGCGTACGAGATCCACCACGGGATCGTCGAGCCGGACGGCGGCGAGCCGTTCCTCGACGGCTGCCGCGTGGGGGCCGCCTACGGCACGACGTGGCACGGCGCGCTGGAGAACGACGGGTTCCGGCGCGCGTTCCTCGCCGACGTCGCCGGACGCGCCGGACGCGACTTCACGCCCGCTCCGGACGTCGCGTTCGCCGCGCTCCGCGAGCGGGCCCTCGACACCGTCGCCGACCTGGTGGACGAGCACCTGGACACCGCCGCGATCATGGCCCTGCTGGAGCGCGGCGCGCCGCCCGGCCTCCCCGTCGTCCCGCCCGCCGGCCCGCCGGACCTCGTGTCCGGCCCGCGGGACCCGGGCGTCCCGGTAAGGTGATCGACTTGCGTGTCCAGCCGACCCCGACGTGCAGGGAGGTTCGCCGGTGACCGAGCCGCGGAGCAGTCTCGTGGTGCCGATCATGAGGGCGAAGGTCCCCTGCGACGTGCAGCTGGAGTTCCCGCTGCCGCCGGGCGAGGAGCCGATCCGCGAGCCGTTCGCCGCCGAGGTGTACGTGACCTACGCGCTGGAGCTGCCCGCCGCGCCCGGGACGGTGGCGCTGCCCGGCGCGGGCGCGGGACGCCGCTACGAGCACGTCGCGCGGCGGCACTGCGCCGAGCTCGGCATCGACCCGCGCGACCTGGCCCGGCAGGCGTCGATCAACCTGCGCGACCTGCGGCCGGAGCTCGGCCTGCACTGGTATCCGGACGCCCGCGCGGTGACCGTGACGCTCGGCTCGGCCGACGCGGACGACCCGTCCGGGCGGGGCGGCCTGGAGGCGAGCCTGCTGCTGGACGAGGGCTTCTGCGACAAGCTCGCCCAGGACGTGGAGGGCGACCTGGTGGTGGCCGCGCCGGCGCGCGACGTCTTCGTGGCGTCCGGCACCGGGCATCCGGACGGGCTGGCGAAGCTGCGGTGGGCGGTCGACCAGGTCTGGGCGGCCGAGTCCGCCGCCGACCCGGAGGTCCCGGCGAGCTGGGACGTCCCGGCCGGCTCGCTGCTCACCCGCGACCTGCTCGTCCGGCGTCCGACCGGCTGGGAGCCGCTCCCCGCCTGAGCGCGCGTCCCGCGTCGGCTCAGAGCGTCCGCGAGCGATGAAAAGCGGCTTTCGGCCGCTTCCGAGGGGGGCCGAAAACCCGGATCCGGCGGGAACGGCGCCCGGCCGAATACCGGGGGGTCTCCGACGGGTTGACGGCCGAAACCCGGACCGATGGGGCCGGTGGTGTGCGGTCAGATCCGAGTGTTCCGGGACAAGAGCGGGCAGGTCGGGACGTCTGTCGGCTTGACCTGAATCCCGGCTGACTTAGACCGAAATACCATGAACCGGCCGTGTCGGCATGCCTACCCGGCGTAGCCTCCGCTTGTCGTTTCCCGGCGGAAGGAGACCCGGCATGGAAGGCAACCTCGCGTCCACCCTGGCCCGTCGCGCGGACACCGGCGGATGGCGCGACCGGCCGCTGTTCTACACCGGCGACGGGACGGTCAGCCACGGCGAGGTGCACGACGCGGCGGCCCGCGCGGCGGGCGTGCTGCGGGCGGCCGGGGTCCGGCGCGGGGACCGGGTGCTGCTCGCGCTGCCCGACTCGGTCCCGCTGGTCGCGGCCCTGTTCGGGACGCTCCGGATCGGCGCGGTGGCGGTGTTCGCGGGGCCCGAGCAGGACGAGCGCGAGCACGCCTACGTGCTGGCGGACGCCGAGCCGCGCGCGGTGGTCTGCGCGCCCGAGCTGGCCGGGCGGTTCCCGTCGGCGCAGGTCCTGACGGGCGGCGACCTGGCCGACGAGCCCGCGTCCGTGCCCGAGCCGGTGCCGGTGGACGGGGGAGATCCGGCCTACGTCCAGTACACGTCCGGGACGACCGGAAAGCCCAAGGGCGCGGTGCACCGGCACACCGACGCGGAGGCGTACTTCGCGGCGATGGGCTCCCGCGCGCTCGCGATGCGCCGGTCGGACGTGGTGTTCTCGCTGGCCAAGGCGTGCTACCCGTACGGGCTCGGCGCGACCGTGCTGTTCCCGATGTTCTGCGGGGCGGCGGCGGTGCTGTGGGCGGCGCAGCCGAGCGTGGAGGGGGCGGCCGAGCAGGCGCGCCGGCACCGTCCGACGCTGCTGTTCACCGTCCCGACCTGGTACGCGCGGCTGGTCGCCGCGCCGGAGCGGGCGGCCGGGGTGCGCCGCGCGTTCGGGTCGCTGCGCGCGGCGGCGTCGGCGGGCGAGCCGCTGCTGCCGGCCCTCGCGGCGCGGATCGAGCGGGTGCTGGGGTGCCCGGTGCTGGACGGGCTGGGCAGCACGGAGGTCGGGCACACGTTCGTGTCGAACACGGTCGAGCGGCGGCGGCGCGGGACGCTCGGCGTGCCGCTGGAGCCGTACGAGATCTCCGTCCGCAGCGAGGCGGGGCCGGGGCGGCCGGCCGGGCCCGGCGAGCCGGGCGTGCTGTACGTGCGCGGGCCGTCGGTGATGCTGGGGTACCTCGGCAAGCCGGGGCGGACGGCGGAGGTGCTGTCGGAGGACGGCTGGCTGCGCACCGGCGACCTGGTGCACGTGGACGGCGACGGGTTCGTCCACCACCACGGCCGGGTGCTGGACCAGGTCCTGGTGTCGGGGCGGCGGGTGTCGCCGCTGGAGGTCGAGCGGATCCTCGGCCAGCATCCGGGGCTGGTGGAGGTGGCGGTGGTGCCGGACGGCTCGGCCGCCGGGGGCCTGCACGCGTACGCGGTCGCGATCACCGGGGCGGACGAGATGGTCCTGCTCGCCGAGCTGCTGGACCTGGCGCGGACGCGGCTGCCCGAGCACAAGGTGCCCGCGACGGTGAACTTCCTCGCCGAGCTGCCGCGCACGTCCACCGGGAAGATCCGCCGCTCCGCGCTGCGCCCCGACGGCCGGGGCTGATCCGCCTCCGCCCTGATCCGCCTCCGCCCTGATCCGTCTCCGCGCTGATCCGTCTCCGCGCTGATCCGCCGCTCCGCTCCGCGCCCCGCCGCACCCGGGTAAGCGGACGCCGACTCGGCGTCCCGGGCACTCCCTTGCTAGGGTCCTTGTTGCGAGTTATGTGCAACTAGGAGAAGTATGCGAAAGTCAGTGCTGGTCATGGGGGTGGCGACGGCCCTGGCGGTCGCCGGTTGCGGGGGCGCCGGCGAGGGCGGGGGAGGTGGCGCCGCCAAGTCCGGCGGGACGTTCACCTACGCGATCGGGGACGAGCCGGACACGCTGAACCCCGTCCTCCAGGACGAGCACATCGACCCGGTCACCGAGATGATCTTCCGCGGCGTGACCCGGCACGACTCCGCCAACAAGGTGATGCCCGGCCTCGCCGAGTCGTGGCGGGTCTCGCCCGACCGGCGGACCTACACCTTCACCCTGCGCAAGGGCCTGACCTGGCAGGACGGCAAGCCGCTGACCTCGGCGGACATCAAGTTCACGATCGAGGAGATGAAGCGGGCCGGGGCCGGCGTCCCGCTGTCGCGCAACTTCGCGTCGGTCGCGTCGGTGGAGACCCCCGACGCGGCCACCGCGACGCTCAAGCTCAGCCGCCCGTTCGCGCCGCTGCTGGACGCCATGTCCGTGGGCCTGCTGCCGCAGCACGTCCTGCAGGGCAAGAAGCTGACCGACGCCGACTTCGGGCGGCGGCCGGTCGGGGCCGGGCCGTTCCGGCTGACGACGTACAAGCCCGGCCAGTACGCCGAGCTGGTGCCGTTCGACGGGTACTACGAGGGCAAGCCGAAGCTGCCGAAGATCGTCATCAAGTACGTCCCGGACGACAGCGCCCGGCTGATCCAGCTCAGGACGGGCGAGGTGGACGCGGCGCACGTCCAGCCCCAGCAGGTGGCGCAGGTCAGGAAGGTCAAGCGGGTCCGGGTCGAGACCTACCCGACCGCCGACTACCGCGCGCTGATGCTGAACTTCCGCAAGCCGGTCTTCGCGGACAGGAAGGTGCGGCAGGCGATGAACTTCGCCGTCGACCGCGACGCGATCGTCGGCAGCGTCCTCAAGGGCCAGGGCAGCCCCGCGACGGGACCGCTGGACGAGTCGCCCTACAAGTCCGAGCCGGCGCCGTTCTCCCACGATCCCGCCAAGGTCGAGCAGCTCATGAAGGCCGCCGGATACGCCAGGAACGGGCAGGGTCTCTGGGCCAAGGACGGCAAGACCGTCGCCTTCGAGCTGACGACCTTCGCCGAGGACTCCGCGCGCGTCGCGATCCTGAACGTGTCGGCGACGCAGCTCAAGCAGGCCGGGTTCGACGTCCGGCCGAACCCGCGCCCGCGCGACTGGGTGCGCAAGCACTGGGGCGACCTGGAGGCGTTCGTCGTCGGCTGGGGCACCCCGTACGACCCCGACTCGTCGGTCTTCGGGCCGTTCTCGTCCAGCGAGGCGCTCGCCAAGGGCGGCTCCAACTACGGCTCCTACAGCAACCCGGACGTGGACGCGGCGCTCGCCAGGGGCCGCGACACCGACGACCCGGCCGTCCGGAAGGCGGCGTACGCCGACCTGCAGAAGGCGCTCGCCGAGGACCCGCCGTTCGTCTGGATCTCCTACCTCAAGACCGACAACGCCGTCCCGACCACGCTGAAGGGGCCGCAGCAGCGCACGCTCGGCCACCACGGCTACGGATTCTTCTGGAACGCCGAGAAGTGGTCCTGGTCCTGAGGCGCCGGGCGGTGACGGCCCTCGCGGTCGTCGCCGCCCTGTCGGCGCTCTGCTTCGCCCTCCTGGACACCGCGCCCGGAGACCCGGCGGCGAACATCCTGGAGGCGCGGTCGGGCGGACGCCCGCCGAGCGCCGCCGCCGTCGCCGAGCTCCGGCACTCCATGGGGCTGGACGACCCGCTGCCCGTCCGGTACGGGCGCTGGGTGCGGGACGCCGTCCACGGCGACTTCGGCACGTCCTACAAGACGGGCCGCCCGGTGTCGGAGGTGCTCGCGGACACCGTCCCGTGGACGCTGCTGCTCACCGGCGCGGCCGTCCTGGTCAGCGTGCTCGGCGCGGTCGCCGTCGGGCTCGCCGCCGCGCTCACCCGCCGCGCCTGGCTGCGCCGCGGGATCGAGACGACGCTGTTCGCCGTGGGCGGCATGCCCGGTTTCGTCGTGGCGCTGCTGCTGCTCTGGGTCTTCTCGGCCTGGCTGGGCTGGCTACCGTCCGGCGGGGTGTCCCAGCCCGGCCGGCCGGTCACGCCCGGCGTGCTGCTGCCGCATCTGGTGCTGCCCGCGCTGGCGCTCGCGTTCGGCCACCACTTCGGCGCGTACGCGCGCCTCGTCGAGACCGGCGTCGGACGGCTCCGGACCGCCCCGCACGTCGACAACGCCCGCTCGCGCGGCCTCCCCGAACGCGTCGTCGTCCCGCGCCACCTGCTGCGGCCCGGCCTGGTCCCGTTCGCGGCCCGGCTCGGCGTCGGCGTCGGCGGCCTGGTCGCGGGCGCGTACGCCACCGAACTGATCTTCTCCTGGCCGGGAGTCGGACGGCAGGCCATCCTCGCCGCGCAGAGCCAGGACTACCCGGTCCTCACGGCGATCGTCCTGGTCACGGGCATGATCGTCGTCCTGGCCAACCTCCTCGGCGACCTCGCCGTCGCCTGGCTGGACCCGCGCGTGAAGCTGGAGCCCGCCCATGCCCACTGACAGCACGGGCGTCTCCCCGGCGGCCGCGGGGACCTCGCGGCGCGGGCTGCTCGCGTTCCGGATGCCAGCCGGACGCGCCGGGATGTGGGCGGCGGCGCTCGTCCTCGCCGCGATGGCCCTGGCGGCGGTCGCCGCACCGCTGCTGACCTCGCACGACCCGATCGCCACGGACACGGACGCGACGGGGCTGCCGCCGGGCTCACCGGGCCACCCGCTCGGCACCGACCTGCTGGGCCGCGACCTGTGGGCCCGGCTGCTGTACGGCGCGCGGACGTCACTGTCGGCCGGGCTCCTCGCCGGAGCGGTCACGGTCGCCGCCGGGGTGCTGCTCGGCGCGGTCGCCGCCGCCGGGCCGCGCTGGCTGTCGGCCGTGATCTCGCGGGTCGCCGACGTGCTGCTCTCGGTGCCGATGCTGATCGTCGCGCTCGCGCTGTCGGCGCTGCTCGGCCCGTCCCTCGGCACGGTCGTCGTCGCCGTCGCGGTGACGAGCTGGATGCCGGTCGCGCTCACCGCCCGCGCCGAGCTGATCAGCCAGCGCGAGCGGCTGTACGTCCGCGCGGCGTACGCGCTCGGGCTGTCGCGGTGGCAGGTCATGCGCCGGCACCTGCTGCCGGGCGCGCTGCCGCCGATCGCGTCGATCGCGGCGTTCGAGGTCGGGCACGCGATCCTCACCGAGTCCACGCTGAGCTTCCTCGGCCTCGGCGTCCCGCCGAACCGGCCGAGCTGGGGGAACCTGCTGACCGAGGCCCAGCAGCACCTGCTGACCGGCGAGTGGTACACCGTCGCCTTCCCGGCTGCGTGCGTGGTCGCGACGATCCTCGCGGTGAACGTGCTGGCCTCGGCGTTCGCGCGCGGCGAGGGGAGGGCCTGGTGAACGAGCATCCGCAGGACGCCCTGACCATCGGCGGCCTCACGGTGGACGTCCCGGCCGGCCCCGGCGGAAACGGGCGGACGCACCGGGTCGTGGACGGCCTGGACCTGGCGGTCCCGCGCGGACGGGTGGTCGCGCTGGTCGGGCCGTCCGGGAGCGGCAAGTCGCTGACCGCGCGGTCGGTCGTCGGGCTGCACCGCGAGGGCGTCCGGGTCGGCGGGACGGTCATGCTCGGCGGCACCGACCTGCTGTCGCTCCCCGAGCGCGGGTTGCGGGCCGTCCGGGGGAGCCGGGTCGGCTACGCCTTCCAGGACGCGGTGGCCAGCCTCAACCCGACGATCACCATCGGCCGCCACCTGACCGAGACCCTCCGCGCCCACCGGCCGGCCCGCGAAGGCCGGGCCGCGCTCCTCGCCTCCGGCCGGGACGCGCTGCGGCGGTGCGGTCTGGACGCGGACGCGGTGTGGGACGCGCGTCCGTTCGAGCTGTCCGGCGGGCAGGCGCAGCGCGCCGCGCTGGCGCTCGCGACCGTCCTCCGGCCGGACGTGCTGATCGCCGACGAGGTGACCACCGCGCTCGACCCGGTGACGCAGGCCGAGGTGCTGGACGCCGTCCGCGCGCAGGCCCGCGACGAGGGCCGCGCCGTCCTGCTGATCACGCACGACCTGGCCGTGGCGGGCCGGTGGGCCGACGAGATCGCCGTCATCACCGAGGGCCGGATCGTCGAGCACGGCACGTCCGGGACCGTCCTCGCCGAACCCCGGCACGCCTTCACCCGCGCCCTGGTCGCCGCCGCCAGCCTGGAGCCGCCCGCCCGGACTCCGACCCCGGTTCCGGACGCGCGCGAAGCCGCGGCGATGTCGCTGAGCGGCGTCCGGCGCGTGCTGGGCGGACGCGGCCGCAGGACGGTCGCGCTCGACGGGCTCGACCTCGACGTCCGGGAGGGCGAGGCCGTCGCGGTCGTCGGACGGAGCGGATCCGGCAAGTCCACGCTGGTCGGGGTGCTCGCCGCGCTGGACCGTCCCCAGGACGGCCAGGTGGTCGCGGACGGCCGCGACGTGTGGGCACTGCGCGACCGCGAGCGGCGCGCCCTGCGCCGCCGGACCGGCCTGGTCTTCCAGGACGCTCTCGCCTCCTTCGACCCACGGCACACCGTCCGCCAGGTCGTCGCGGAGGCCGTCGGGACCACCGGCGGGGACGCGGGCGGGGCGGTGGAGGCGCTGCTCAGCCGGGTCGGGCTCGATCCGGGTCTCGCGGAGCGGCGTCCGGCGACGCTGTCGGGCGGGGAGCGGCAGCGGGTCGCGGGGGGGGGGGGCGGGGCCCCCGCCCGGTGCCTCACTGCGGGTTGTTGCCGTGCTTTCGGGCGCGGGGCGCGACGCTCTTGTTGCGGAGCATCGCGAGCGCCCGGGCGACCTCGATCCGGGTGCGGGCCGGGTCGATCACGTCGTCCACCAGGCCGCGCTCGGCCGCGTAGTACGGGTGCATGAGCCGTTCCCGGTACCGCTCGACCAGCTCGCCGCGCAGCGCGGCCGGGTCGTCGGACGCGGCGAGGTCGCGGCGGTGCACGACGTTGACGGCCGCCTCCGCGCCCATCACCGCGATCTCGTTGGTGGGCCAGGCGAGCGAGACGTCCGCGCCGATGGAACGGGAGTCCATGACGATGTACGCGCCGCCGTACGCCTTGCGCAGGATCACCTGGACGCGCGGGACGGTCGCCTCGCAGTACGCGTACAGCAGCTTCGCGCCGTGCCGGATCACGCCCGCGTACTCCTGGGCCGTGCCGGGCAGGAAGCCCGGGACGTCCACGAGCGTCACCAGCGGGATCCCGAACGCGTCGCAGAACCGGACGAACCGGGCCGCCTTCTGGGCCGCGTCCGCGTCCAGCACCCCGGCGAGGACGCTCGGTTGGTTCGCCACGATCCCGACGGTCTCGCCGTCCAGCCGGGCCAGCGCGCAGATGACGTTACGGGCCCAGTTCTCGTGCACCTCCAGCACGTCGCCGTCGTCCACCAGCTCGGCGACGACCTCCAGCATGTCGTAGGGCCGGTTCGGCTCGGCGGGGACGAGGTCGGCCAGCCGGGGGCGCGGGTCGCCGTCCGCGCCGCGGGCGGGCCCGGCGGGCGCGGGCTCCAGGTAGTTGGACGGCAGCAGCGAGACCAGGTGCCGGACGTCGGCGAGGCAGCTCTCCTCGTCCTCGTGCACGAACGACGCCACGCCCGTCCGGGTGCCGTGCACCTGCGCGCCGCCCAGCTCGGCG
>NZ_JBFAOF010000171.1:0-10459 GCF_040675125.1 Spirillospora sp. NPDC049652
GGCGCAGGCGCGTCTCGTCGGACAGGCCCGCGTCCCGCTCGTCCGGGGGGAGCGCGGCGGCCTCCCCGAGCAGCTCCGCCCGCTCCTGCCCGATCGCGGTGTCGAGCAGCGCGCGCACCTGCTCCAGCGTGCCGTCCATCCGGCCGCGCCGCCGCAGCTCGCGCCGCCGCTCGCGGACCTCGCGCAGCAGGTCGTCCAGGCCGCGCCGGTTCCGGACGTCGTTCGGCAGCCCGCGGCGCAGCAGCTCGCGCAGCGCGTCGCCGGGCCGGGTGCCCTCCAGCACCGAGTCGCCGAGCGCGTCCAGCGCCTCCCGGACGTCGTAGGGCGGGGCGAGCGGGTCCGGGCCCTCGTGGTACGCCCCGTACCGGTAACGGCTCATGCCAACCTCAATGCGTCACGGGCGGTGTCTCACAGCGAATAGGTCCCGGTGTCGTCCTTCGACAGGCGCCGGGTCAGGAACAGTCCCTCCAACGCGAACTCCAGCGCGGCCGCGGCCTGGCCGGGGGACTCCCCGGACATGCCGAGCCGCTCCACGATCTTCGCCAGGCCGGGCACCGGGCCGGTGCGGCGCAGCAGCTCCCCGGCCGGCACCAGCTCGCCCGACTCCACGGTCTCGCCGGAGTCGAACTTGTCCAGCAGGCCGGACAGGTCGGCCCCGCCCAGCGTCCGCCGGTAGGTCTCGGCGACCGCGCGGCGCAGCAGGTGCTCCAGCACCTCCTGCTCGCGGCCCTCCTCGCTGACCTCGAACTCGACCTTGCCCATCAGCGTCGGGACGACGGCGGGCAGGTCGCAGACCCGGGCGACCGGACGGTCCTCCCCGGTGAGGGCGGCGCGCCGGACCGCCCCGGCCGCGACCGTCTCGGCCCCGGCCAGCGCGAACCGCGCCGACACCCCGGACCGGGCGTCCACCGCAGTGGAGTCCCGGACCAGCCGGGTGAACCGGGCGACGACCTCCAGCAGGTGGTCCGGCACCTCCACGCCGCCGGCGCCGAGGTCGGCCTCCTGCCGGACCAGGTCCAGCTCGTCGGACAGCTCGGCCGGGTAGTGGGTGCGGATCTCCGCGCCGAACCGGTCCTTCAGCGGCGTGATGATGCGGCCGCGGTTGGTGTAGTCCTCGGGGTTGGCGGACGCGACGAGCAGCACGTCCAGCGGCAGCCGCAGCGCATAGCCGCGGATCTGGACGTCCCGCTCCTCCAGCACGTTCAGCAGCGACACCTGGATGCGCTCGGCCAGGTCGGGCAGCTCGTTCACGGCGAACACGCCCCGGTTGGTGCGCGGCACGAGCCCGTAGTGGACGGTCTCGGGGTCGCCCAGCGTGCGGCCCTCGGCGACCTTCACCGGGTCGACGTCGCCGATCAGGTCGCCCACGGACGTGTCGGGCGTGGCCAGCTTCTCGCCGTACCGGTCGTCCCGGTGCAGCCACGCGACGGGGAGGGACTCGCCCAGCTCGTCCGCCAGCCGCCGGCACCGCACGCACACCGGCGCGTACGGGTGGTCGTTGATCTCGCAGCCCTCGACGACGGGGGTCCACTCGTCCAGCAGCCCGGCGATCGTCCGGATCAGCCGGGTCTTGCCCTGGCCGCGCTCGCCCAGCAGCACCAGGTCGTGCCCGGCCAGCAGGGCCCGCTCCAGATGGGGCAGGACGGTGTCGTCGAAGCCGACGATCCCCGGGAACCTGGGCTGTCCGGATCTCAGCCGGTGCAGCAGGTTCCGACGGATCTCTTCCTTCACGGTCTCGTACTGGTGGCCGCTGGTGCGCAGCTCGCCCAGGGTGCTCTCGCGAGGTGTGGATGCACGCACGCGACCGACACTACGTCGCGCATCGCCGACCGGAATCCCCTCCCGCCCGCCCCATCCCCTCGCCCGAGGGCGGCCCGCCCGATCCACGGACGCCCGCGCCCGCCCCGTTCGCACCTGACCCGCCCGCTCCTCGGCGGGCGACCACGTCCGCCCGTCCGCAGGTGACCCTGTCCGTCCGCAGGTGACCCCGTGCGCCCGCCCGCACTGCGGCGGTGGCCTGTCGCGTCTGCGGGGGACTCTGTCCACGCGCCGGCAGGTGACCTCGTTCGTTGGTCGGCGGGGGCTCGTCCTGTTTGTGGGCGAGCTTGTTCGGCTGTCCTCGGGTAGAGGCCGGTCGGTGGCGGGGGAGGGGTGGGCGGCGACGCGGTTGTCCACAGGCGGGGCGGTGGTTCGCGTCCGACCCGGTCGAGCGGGGAGACTGGAGTGTGACCGTACGGAGATTGGGGGGACCGATGGCCCGATTCGGTGACGGGCTGGCGTTCGGCCCGGACCTGACCGAGGCGGCCGAGACCGCCGTCCGGCAGGCCCGCGCGGAGCTGTCCGCCGCACCAGACCTGGTCTGCGTCTTCGTCTCCGGCGGCGACCCCGCCGAGATCGAGGCGGCGGCCCGGCGCGCCTACGAGACGGCGGGCGCGCGGGTCTTCCTCGGCTGCTCGGCGGCCGGAGTGATCGGCGCGGGCCGCGGCGTCGAGGGGCGGGGCGCCGTCAGCGCCTGGGCCGGGGTGCTGCCGGACGCGCGGCTCACCCCGTTCCGGCTGGAGACGCTGAAAGGCGAGGACCGGCTCATCGTCGTCGGCATGCCCGAGGCGAGCGACGACGACGTGGTGGGCGTGCTCCTCGCCGATCCCTACAGCTTCCCGATCGACGCCTTCGTCGAGCGGTCGGGCGAGGCGATGCCGGGGCTGCCCCTGGTGGGCGGCCTGGCCGACGGCCCCGAACGCGGCTCGACCCGGGTGTTCGTCAACGGCGACGCGTTCTCGGAGGGAGCGGTCGGCGTCGTCCTCGGCGGGCAGGTGAACGCCGCGACCGTCGTCAGCCAGGGCGCCCGCCCGATCGGCCCGGACATGGTGGTCACCAAGGCCGACGAGAACATCCTCTACGAGCTGGCGGGCGCGCCCGCGCTCAGCAAGCTGGAGGAGGTCGTGCTCGCCCTGCCCCCGGAAGAGCAGGATCTCGCCGGCCGCGGGCTGCTGATCGGCGTGGCGATGGACGAGTACGCCGACGAGCACGAACAGGGCGACTTCGTCGTCCGGGGCGTGGTCGGCGCCGACGAGGAGACCGGCGCCATCGCGATCGGCGACGTGGTCGACGTCGGGCGCACCGTCCGGTTCCAGGTCCGCGACGCCGACGCGGCCGAGGCCGACCTCGCCGAGCTGCTCGAACGGTTCGAGATGACGCCGGTGGAGGGCGCGCTGCTGTTCTCGTGCAACGGCCGCGGCCGCGCCATGTTCCCCGACTCCGACCATGACGCGCGGGTGCTGCACCGGGCGTTCGGCGGTGCGGCGGGGGTCGGCGGGTTCTTCGCCGCCGGGGAGATCGGCCCGGTCGGCGGACGCAACCACGTGCACGGCTTCACCGCGTCCATCCTCGCCTTCGGATCCTCGGGAGACGACCAGTGAGCGGCCCGCTCGTCCCGCGTCCGGCCCGGGAGACGGTCCCCGGCGCGCCTCCGGCGACCGCTCCGGGCACCGTCCCGGCGAGCGTCCCGGCCGGTGCCCCGGCGACGGTGTCCGCGACGGCCACGGCGACGGCCACGTCGTCCGCGGCGGTGACGGCCGTGGTCACCCGGGCGGCCCCCGAGGCGATCCCGCTGGGCGGGGCCGACGCGCCCGTCCTCGCGATCGACATCGGCGGCACCAAGCTCGCCGCCGCCGTCGTGGAGCCCGGCGGGCGGATCGCCGTGTACGACCGCGTCCCCACGCCGAACACCCTGTCGATGGACGCCGAGGGGCTGTGGCGCACGCTCGCCGCGCTGCTCGACAAGCTGCTCGCCGAGGCGGGCGAGCCGGAGCTGGCCGGCGTCGGCGTCGGCTGCGGCGGCCCGATGACCTGGCCGGACGCGCACGTCTCCCCGCTGAACATCCCCGCCTGGCGCGGGTTCCCGCTCCGCGACCGGCTCTGCGAGACCTACCCGGGGCTGCCCGTCCGGGTGCACAACGACGCGATCTGCCTCGCGATCGGGGAGCACTGGCGCGGCGCGGGCCGGGGCCGCGCCAACATGCTCGGCATGGTCGTGTCCACGGGCGTCGGCGGCGGCCTCATCCTGAACGACCGGCTCGTCGACGGCGCGAGCGGCAACGCCGGGCACATCGGCCACATCATCGTCGACCCGGACGGGCCGCCCTGCGGCTGCGGCGGGCACGGCTGCCTGGAGGCCGTCGCGCGCGGCCCCGGCCTGGTGAACTGGGCGCGCGAACAGGGCTGGCCCGGCACGACCGGTGTCGCGCTCGCGGACGACGCCCGCCGGGGCCACCCCGTCGCGCAGGCGGCGATGCGCCGCGCGGGCCGCGCCCTCGGCCTCGCCATCGCGTCCGCGACCCACCTGTGCGACCTGGAGGTCGTGTCGATCGGCGGCGGCATCTCACAGGCGGGCGCGCTCCTGTTCGACCCGCTGGAGGAGACCCTCCGCGCCCACGCCCGCATGGACTACGCCCGCCGCGTCCGCGTCGTCCCCGCCGCCCTCGGCCAGACCGCCGGACTGGTGGGCGCGGCGGCCCTGGTCTTCGAAGCCACCAGATACTGGTCCGCCGACTGACCATCTCCTGACCGCCCCGGCTCGGACCACCCCGGCCAGGCCGCCCCGCCCCGTCCGGGCCGGTCTGATCGAGCCGGGATGTTGAGAGTCGGGGCCCGGTTGACGCAGGACGAGCTGAACCGGCGCCGGGTTGAGTCGGGCTGGGCTGGGCTGAGCTGGGCCGGGGTGAGCCGGGGCGGGGTTGCGTAGGGCCGGGCTGAGTCGGCCGGGTTGAGCCGGTCGGGCTGAGCCGGGCACAGGTGGCGCGAGTCAGGTTGATGCCGGACGGTTGACGTAGGACGAGCTGAAGCGGGGCCGGGTTGGCGGGGGGCTGGTCGGACCGGTGTGGGGACCGGGGAATGATCATGCGGGGTGCTGGGGCGGGCGGGGCGCGTGGCAGGATGCGGGGGTGGTCTCCGTCCCGATCGAAGACGTCCAGGACGCGCGGAAGCTGCTCTCCGCCGTCGCCGTTCCGACGCCGCTGATCCCCTCCCGTGTCCTGTCGGAGGCGATCGGCGGGCCGGTCCTGCTCAAGTGCGAGAACCTGCAGCGCACCGGGTCGTTCAAGATCCGTGGCGCGTACGTGCGGATCGCCCGGCTGTCCGAGGAGGAGCGGGCGCGCGGTGTCGTCGCGGCCAGCGCGGGCAACCACGCGCAGGGCGTCGCGCTCGCCGCGTCCATGCTCGGCGCGAAGGCCACCGTCTTCATGCCGGAGGGCGCGCCGCTGCCGAAGGTCGCCGCGACCCGCGGCTACGGTGCCGAGGTGGTGTTCCCCGGCCCGACCGTGGACGACTGCTTGGAGGCCGCGGCCGAGTACGCCGAGGAGCGCGGCGCGGTCTTCATCCACCCCTTCGACCATCCGGACGTCGTCGCCGGGCAGGGCACGATCGGCCTGGAGATCCTGGAGCAGTGCCCGGACGTGCGGACGGTCGTCGGCGCGGTCGGCGGCGGCGGCCTGATGTCCGGCATCGCGACGGCGATCAAGCAGGCCGCCGGGCACCCCGTCAAGATCGTCGGTGCGCAGGCCAAGCGCGCCGCCGCGTTCCCCGCCTCGCTGGCCGCCGGCCACCCGGTGCGGATCGACGTGCAGCCGACGATGGCCGACGGAATCTCCGTCGGCCGCCCCGGAGAGCTCACGTACGAGCTGGTCAGCGAGTTGCTGGACGCCGTGGTCACGGTGACCGAGGAGGCCATCTCGCAGGCCCTGCTGCTCTGCCTGGAGCGTGCCAAGCAGGTCGTCGAACCGGCGGGCGCGGCCGGCGTCGCGGCGTTGCTGGAGCACTCCTACGCCGTCCGGACGCCGGTCGTCGCGGTCCTGTCCGGCGGCAACATCGACCCGCTGCTGATGGCGAAGGTGCTGCGGCACGGCCTCGCGGGCGCGGGCCGCTACCTGGTCGTCCGCTGCCGCCTGAAGGACCGTCCGGGCGCGCTGATGACGCTGCTCGGCGAGCTGGCCGGGTTCGGCGTGAACGTCCTGGACGTGGTGCACGAGCGGATCGCCGCGCGCCTCCCCGTCGAGGAGGCCGAGGTGCTGCTCCAGCTGGAGACGCGCGGCACCGAGCACAGCGAAGAGGTCACCCGCCGCCTCCGCGAACGCGGCTACACCCTCACCATCGGCAACTGACACCTCACCCGGGCGGGCGAGGAGCGGGGTGGCCCGGGAGCCGGGCCACCCCTGGCGCGAAGCGGGATCAGAGGGCGGGCTTGCCGGTGCCGTAGATCCAGTCGCGGGCCCACCGGGAGACGTCCTTGTGGGAGACCTGTCGGGCCAGCCGGACGAACTCGGCCGTGGAGCCGGTGCCGCCGCGGTGGGCGCTCTGCCAGGCGCGGAGGAGCCGGAAGAAGGACGGGTCGCCGATCCGCCCGCGCAGGACGTGGATGGCGACCGCCGCGCGGTCGTAGACCAGCGCGTCGAAGATGTGGTCGCGTCCGGGGTTGGAGACGACGCCCTTCCACAGCTTGTCGGTGGCGGGCTTGGAGTAGACCTCCTGGAAGCTCGTGGCGACCGGAGTGTTGTCGAACTTCTCCGCCCAGAGCCACTCGGAGTAGGTGGCGAACCCCTCGTTCAGCCAGATGTCGGACCAGCGGCGCGGGGAGACGCTGTCGCCGAACCACTGGTGGCCGAGCTCGTGCGCGAGCAGGCCGCCGGACGGGATGGTGCCGGGGCGCCGGGACAGGTCGTACACCGGACGGCCCTGCGTCTCCAGCGCGTAGCCCACCTTCGCCGCGACCGTGATGCCGCCGGTGGACGACCACGGGTAGCGCCCGTAGATCGACGACTCCCAGTCCACGACCTGGGCGGTCTGGGTGTTGAACTGCCGGGCCTTGTCCGCCGGGATCCGCATGTTCACGTCGGTGTACGTCAGGTTCGGCCGTCCGCTGGCGGTACGGCCCCTGACCTCGTCGAACTTCCCGATCGCGATCATCGCGAGCTCGCTGGCCATCGGCCGGTCCATCACCCACCGGCTGGTCGTCCAGCCGCCGTGCGTGCGCCTCCCGGCCAGGTCGCCGTTCGCGACGGCGGTGAGGTTGCTGGGCGCGGTGAGGGTGAACCCGTAGGTGGCCTTCTCGGTCGGGTGGTCGTCCACGGGGTAGACGGTGGCCGCGCCGATCGGCTGGTTCAGCATGAGCCCGCCGTCCGCCGTCGGGACCCAGCCGGAGACGCCGAGGGCGGGGTCGTCGATGGTCTGCGGGACGCCCGAGTAGGCGACCGTGACCGCGAACCGCTTGCCCTTCCGCAGGCCCTTCGGCGGCGTGATCACCAGCTCCTGGGAACCCTGCCGCTTGTAGGACGCCCGGCGCCCGTCCACCGTGAGCCACTTGATGGCGAGGCCCTGGAAGTCCAGGTCGAACCGGGAGAGGTTCTGGGTCGCGCGCGCCTGCACGGTCGTGACGGCGTCGATGCCCTTGGTCGCCGGGTCGTACCTCAGCGCGATCTCGTAGTGGGTCGGGGCGTAGCCGCCGTTGCCCATCTCGGGGAAGTAGGGGTCGCCCGCGCCGGGGGCGCCCGGCGTGAACCGGGCCGGCGCGGCGTCCGAGGGCAGCGCGGCCGCCGTGGTGGCGGCCAGCGCGAGACCCGCGGTGACGGCGGTGGTCGCGAGCATTCTGGGGACTCTGCTCATTCGCCTCATCCTTACGAGGAAATCGTTCGGCCCCAGATTTCCCCGCCGTCACCACGGCATCAAGCGCGGTTTGATCTCAAATCTTCGGTTTTCCGGGTGTGTAGAGCCACGCCTGGAACAGCGGGCCGAGGTTCCGGTGCGAGATCCGCTCCGCGAGCGCGATGAACTGGGCCGTGCTGCCCGTCCGCCCGGCGCGTTCGGACGCCCACGTCCGCAGGATCGTGAAGAACGCCTGGTCGCCGACCGTCTTCCGCAGCTGCTGGAGGGTCATCGCGCCGCGCGTGTACACGGGGAAGTAGGCGAACAGCTTGTCCCGTCCGGGGTCGCCGGTCCGGCGCTGCCAGGCCGCGTCGGACGCGGGCCGCTTGTACGCGTCGGCGAAGGCGTGCGCCGCGTCCGGACCGCCGTGCCGCTCCTGCCAGAGCCACTCGGCGTAGGTCGCGAAGCCCTCGTTCAGCCAGATGTCCTTCCAGCGGGCGAGGCTGACGCTGTCGCCGAACCACTGGTGCGCCAACTCGTGGACGATCAGCACCGTGTCGGCGTCGCCGTGGTAGACGGGCCGGTCCTGGGTCTCCAGCGAGTACCCGATCTGGATGTCGTCCACGATGCCGCCGGTCGAGTCGAACGGGAACCGGCCGAAGACCGACGCCTCCCAGTCGGTGACGCGCGCGGTGGTGCGCTGCAGCCGGTCCGCCTTCTTCGCGTCCTTGGCCGCGAGCGACCTGGCGACCGCGCTGATCGACCGCACCCCGCCGGGCGTCCTGCCGTCGCGGGTGACGAACCGCCCGATCGCGATCATGGCCAGGTAGTTCGCCATCGGCCGCTTCGACGACCACCGGAACGTGCTGGTCGAGCCGTGCCGCTCGGTCCCGTGCGGCTCCCCGTTCGCCAGCACGCCGAACCCCTTAGGGACCGTGACCCGGAACGCGTAGGTGGCCTTGTCTGACGGGTGGTCGTTCAGCGGGAACCACGTCTGCGACCCGGTCGGCTGGGACAGCGTGATCACGCCGTCCTTGGTCGGCAGCCAGCCCGTCCGGCCGAGGATCGGGTCGGACAGGACGCGCGGCCTGCCCGCGTACTTCACCGTGACGGCGAACCGCGCGCCCTCGGGGATCCCGGCCGCCGGGGTGATGACCAGCTCCTGTCCCTGCCGGGTGTACGCGGCGGGCCTGCCGTCCACCCGCACCTCGGAGATCGTGTTGCCGAGGAAGTCGAGGTCGAAGCGGGACAGGTTCTGCGTCGCGGTCGCGGTGACGGTGGTCGTCGCGCGCATGGCGCGTCCGGCCGGCCGGTAGGCGAGGTCGATGTCGTAGTGGGTGGCGTGGAAGCCGCCGTTCCCCGCCTCCGGGAAGTACGGGTCCCCGCCGCCCGGGGCGCCGGGCGTGAACCGGGCGCCGGGCCCGGGCCCCGCCCCGGCTCCGGCGCGCGCGCCGGGGGTCGCGCCGGCGCGGGCGGCAGGCGCGCCCGCTCCCGCTCCGGTGATCGGTGTGCACGCCATGACCGGGGACAGCAGCAGCGCCGTCGCGGCCCGTTTGGTCACCACTTCTTTGGTTTGCCCTTCTGGTAGAGCCAGGCGTTGAACAGCCTGTGCAGGCGTCTTCCGGAGACCTTCTCCGCCAGGGCGACGAAGTCGGCGGTGGTGACGGGGGCGGTGCGTCCCTGCGCGGCCCACGCCTTCAGCAGCCGGGCGAACTTCGCGTCGCCGATGCGCTCGCGCAGCGCCTCGACGCACATCGCGCCCCGCGTGTAGACCGAGAAGCCGAACAGGTCGCGGTGCGCGGGGGTGCCCGGCGGCGGCGCGAACACGGGGGATCCGCCGGGCTGGGTGTAGTACCGCTTGAAGACGCTCTTCGTGGTCTCCCCGCCCTTGTGCTCGGTCCACATCCACTCGGCGTAGGTCGCGAAGCCCTCGTTGAGCCAGATGTCCTTCCAGTCGTGCAGGCCGACGCTGTCGCCGAACCACTGGTGCGCCAGCTCGTGCACGACGAAGCGCTCGGCGGGCACGAAACCGCCGTAGACCGGACGCTCCTGGGTCTCCAGCGCGTAGTCGAGGGGCGGGTCGTCGATCACGCCGCCCGCGGTCGCGAACGGGTACGGCCCGAAGGTCCGCACGCCCCACCGGAGCACGGCGGCGGTCGTCCGCTGCAGCTTCCGCGCCGATCGCGAGTACCGGGGGTCGACCGCCGTGATCACCGGGATTCCGTCGGCGTCCGTCCGCCTGACCTCGAACTTCCCGATCGCGACCATGGCCAGGTAGGTGGCCATCGGGGCGGTCTCGGTCCAGTCGTAGGTGGTCGTCGCGCCCTGCTTCACCACCCGTCCGGGCGTGCCGTTCGCGACCGCCCGCAGGCCGGACGGGACGGTGATGTGGAAGGCGTAGGTGGCCCGGTCGCGCGGATGGTCGTTGACGGGGAGCCAGGTCGGTGTGCCGTCCGGTTCGCCGAGCGCGACCGCGCCGTCCTTGGACGGGATCCAGCCGTAGGTGCCGAGCGCGCCGCCCTTCAGGGGGACGGGACGCCCCGAGTAGCGGACGACCGTCGTGAACCGCGCGCCGTCGGCGATGCCGCCGGACGGGGTCACGGCGAGCTCCTGGCCGGTCCGGGTGAAGGCCGCGGGACGTCCGTCCACGGTGAGCTCGGTGATCTTCGGGCCGCGGAAGTCGAGGTTGAAGCCGGGGAGCGGCTGCCTGGCCGTGGCGGTGACGGTCACGGTCGCGGTCACGTCCCCGGTCGCGGCCGTGCTCGCGTTGCCGGTCGTGCTCGCGTTGCCGGTCGTGCTCGTGGTCGGGGTGCCGGTCGGGGCC
>NZ_JBFAOF010000172.1:0-10442 GCF_040675125.1 Spirillospora sp. NPDC049652
GGCCCGCCGCGAGATCGCCCGCCGGGACGGCGCGACGCGTCCGGCGGACGCGCCGCGCCTGGTCGCCGACCTGGCCCCGGGGGTGCGGGTCGGCGGCGTCCGGATGCAGTTCGTCCGGCTGCTGGGCAACCTGCTGGACAACGCCGAGCGGTACGCCGACGGCACGGTCGCGGTCTCGGTCAGCTCGTCCGGCGGGTTCGCGGTGCTGACCGTCCAGGACGACGGGCCGGGCATCCCCGAGGCCGACCGCGAGCGCGTCTTCGCGCGCTTCACCCGGCTGGACAGCGCCCGCAGCCGGCACGCCGGCGGCACCGGGCTCGGCCTCGCCATCGCGCGCGAGATCGCCCAGGCGCACGGCGGCTCGCTCGTGGTCGAGGACTCCGTCCGCGGCGCCCGTCTCGTCCTCAAGCTGCCCCTGGCCCCCGAGGCCCCCTGAGGTCCAGCCGGCCCTGGAAACGCCTGAAGACCCGGAGGCCGGGCCTCCGGGTCTTCAGATGGCGCGCTCCCCGCGGGCGGGGAGTCGGGCTCAGGCCTGGACGGCCTGGATCTCCAGGGTGATGTCGACCTTGTCGCCGAGCAGGGCCTTGTCGCCGCCCAGCGGGACGTTGAACTCCACGCCCCAGTCCTTGCGGTTGATCGTGGTGGTGGCGGAGAAGCCGGCGCGGGTGCCGCCCCACGGGTCGGTGCCGATGCCGTGGAAGTCCACGTCGAGGGTGACCGGCTTGGCGACGCCCTTGATCGTCAGCGTGCCGTCCACCTTGTAGGCGCCGCCCTCGGCGCGCACGCCGGTGGTGGCGAAGGTCATGGTCGGGTGGTTCTCGACGTCCAGCACGTCGGCGCTGCGGACGTGCCCGTCGCGGTCGGCGTTGCGGGTGTCGATCGAGGCCAGCTTGATCTCGGCGGTCGCGGTGGACGCGGCGACGTCCTCGGCGATCTGCACGGCGCCGGAGAAGTCGGTGAACGAGCCGCGGACCTTGGTCATGAGGTGCCGGATCGCGAAGGTGACCTCGGAGTGCACCGGGTCGATGTTCCAGGTGCCGGCGGTGAGGCCGAGCTCGGTGGCGGCGAGGGTCATGGCGTGCTCCTAGCGGGGTAGTTCTTGAAACTTCAACGAGCTGACTCTTCGGAGATTAGTTGAGACTTCAAGCAGTGTCAAGTCCGCCCGAAGCCGGGCCCGCACCCTGGAGCGTGCCCGCTTTCGCGTCCGCCTACATACAGGCCGACCTGCATGTTCTTCGGTAGGCTGCGGGCATGCCGCCATCCGTCCGTCCCCGCCGCACGCAGGAGGAACGCACCGCCGCCACCCGCGCGGCGCTGCTCGACGCCACCGTCGCCTGCCTGGTCGAGCACGGCTACCACGGCACCACCACGACCCGCGTCGTCCGGCGCGCCGGGGTCTCGCGCGGCGCCCAGGTGCACCACTTCCCGACCAAGAACGACCTCGTCCTCGCCGCCGTCGAGCACCTGGCCCGCAAGCGCGCCGACCGCTTCCTGGCCGAGGACCTGGACCGCCTGCGCGCCTCCGCCGACCCCCTCGGCGACGCCCTCGACCTGCTCTGGCGGGCCTTCCAGGGGCCGCTGTTCGAGGCGTCCATGGAGCTGTGGACCGCCGCCCGCACGGACCCCGACCTGCGCGAGCACGTCGCCGAGTTCGAGCGCCTGATCACCGCGGGCCTGCTGGACATCAGCCGCGCCGTCTTCGGCGACCAGGTGGACGACCCGGAGGTCCGGGGCCACCTCTACGTCGCCCTGGAGACCATCCGCGGCCTCTGCCTCCTGAACTTCGTCCACCCGACGACGCCGGAGCGCCAGGAGGCCCGCTGGCTCCGCTCCAAGGCCCGCCTCCGCCGCATGGTCGCCCCCGAAGGCTGATCATCCGTCCGCGCCGGGGGCTGGGACGCCCCGGGACCGGTTCGCTATCTTCGCTCCATGCGCGGAGAACCCGGGGAGTCGCTGGCCGGCCGCTACCGGATCCTCGGGCTGATCGGCCGCGGCGGCATGGGCCGCGTGTGGCGCGCGTACGACGCCGAGCTCGGCCGCGAGGTGGCCGTCAAGGAGCTGCGGCTGCCGGAGGAGATCGACGAGGCCGAGCGGCGGGAGTGGTACGCGCGGGCCGAGCGCGAGGCGCGCGCCGCCGCCCGGCTCCGCCACCCCGGCATCGTCGCGCTGCACGACCGGGTGACCGGCGACGACGGCCGCCCGTGGCTGGTGATGGAGCTGGTCGACGGCCCCTCGCTGGACGCCGTGATCCGCGCGGACGGCCCGCTGCCGCCCGCCCGCGTCGCCGCCATCGGACGGCAGATGCTCGACGCGCTGACCACCGCGCACGCGCACGGCATCGTCCACCGCGACGTCAAGCCGGCGAACGTGCTGCTCGACGGCGATCGCGCGATCCTCACCGACTTCGGCATCGCCGCGCTGGACGGCGACGCCACCCTCACCCGGTCCGGCGCGCTGCTGGGCACGCCCGCGTACATGGCGCCCGAGCAGGTCAGGGGACGTCCGGCGACCGCCGCCTCGGACCTGTGGTCCCTGGGCGCCACCCTGTACGCCGCGGTCGAAGGACGGCCGCCGTTCGGCGGTCCCACCCACGGCGCGGTCTTCGTCGCGATCGCCACCGAGCCCCCGCTGCCGCCGGAGAAGGCCGGCCCTCTCACCGAACTCCTCACCTCCCTCCTCCAGAAGGACCCGGAGGCCCGCCCCACGGCAGAGGCCGTCCGCCGCCTCCTCCCACCGCCGACCGCCTCGCCGCCTCCGGAGCCGCGCCCGACCGTCCCGTCGCCCGCGCGCCTGCCGGTCGCCCCGCCGCCCGTGCCCGCGCACCCGCCGGTCGCGCCGCCTCCGAGCGTCCGGGTGCCGGAGACACTGGTCACCCCTCCTGGGCTCCGGCCTCAGCGCGGACGGGTCGCGGCGGTCGTCGCGGGGGTCGCCGTCCTGCTGGCGGTGGGCGCCGGGTTCGCCGTGCGGGGATTCGCCTCGAACGGGGCCCGGCCGCACGCCTCGCCGTCCAGCCCCACCGCCACCCTTCCGGACGACGGCCTCCTCGACACCCACTCCGCCACCGTCTGGGGGCTGGCGTTCAGCCCGGACGGGAGGACGCTGGCCAGCGCTGACGACGAGAGCGCCCTCCAGCTCTGGGACACCACGACCGGAGCGCACCTGGCGACCCTCGCGCACGACACCGGCGACCCCCAGAAGTCCCGGCACGTGGTGGCGTTCAGTCCCGACGGCAAGCTTCTGGCGGCCGAGGACGTCAACAACGTGATCCAGTTCTGGGACGTCGCCGGCCGCCGCATCGTCGGCGACCTGCCCGACCCCGACAACGCCGGCGCCATCTCCGCCACGTTCAGCCCGGACGGCCGGACGCTCGCCGTCGGCGTCTTCAAGTTCGGCAAGGACGCCGCGATCGTCTCCCACGTCCGCGTCTGGGACGTCACCTCGCGGACGCTCCTGTTCAGCACGTCGGAGAGCGGCCAGTTCATCGAGGAACCGGCGTTCAGCCCCGACAGCCGGACGCTCGCGTACGGCGACGGTTCCAGCATCCGCCTCTGGGACGTGGCCCAGCGCAAGCGCACCGGCCGCATCGACACCGGCCGCCGTATCGACGCCGTCGCCTTCAGCCCCGACGGCGGCGCGATCGCCGCGACCGGCCCCAAGGTCCGCGCCGGGATCTGGGACATCGCCACCGGCAAGCTCCGCAGGGACCTGTCCGGAGGCGTCAGCGGCAGGCTGGCGTACAGCCGCGACGGCCGCTACCTGGCCACCTCCGCCGAGGACGGCGGCTCCGCGGTCCAGATCTGGGATCCGGGCACGGGCAGAGCCCTCCGCGGCCTCGGCACGTTCAACGGCTTCTCCCTGGCGCTGAGCCCCGACGCCACCCGGGTGGCCGCCGGCGACGCCGCCGGACAGATCCACGTCTGGCGGCTGTGAGTCACCGGGGCCGCTTGTAGACGGTGACGACGGCGGCCCCGCCCAGGCCGATGTTGTGCTGGAGCCCGGCGGTGACGTTCTCCACCTGGCGCGCGTCGGCCTGCCCCCGGATCTGCCAGGTGAGCTCGGCGCACTGGGCGAGGCCGGTGGCGCCCAGCGGATGCCCCTTGGAGATCAGGCCGCCGGACGGGTTCACGACCCACCGGCCGCCGTAGGTGTTGTCGCCGCTGTCGACGAGCTTGCCGCCCTCGCCCTCGGCGGCGAGCCCGAGGGCCTCGTAGGTGATCAGCTCGTTGGTGCTGAAGCAGTCGTGCAGCTCGACCACCTGGACGTCCGCGGCCGACAGGCCCGCCTCGTCGTAGGCGCGCCGCGCGGCGAGCTCCGACATCTCGGCCCCGATGATCTTGATCGCCGACTTCGACTCGAACGTCGCGCGGGTGTCGGTGACCATCGACTGGCCCGCGATCTCGACGGCGCGGTCCCACAGGTCGTGCTCGTCCACGAACCGCTCGGACGCGATGACCGCCGCGCCGGAGCCATCCGAGGTCGGGGAGCACTGGAGCTTGGTCAGCGGCTCGTAGACGGTCCGGGCGGCCTTGATGTCGTCGAGCGAGTACTCGTCCTGGAACTGCGCGTAGGGGTTGTTGACCGAGTGCTTGTGGTTCTTCCAGCCGATCCGGGCGAACTGCTCGGCGGTCGTCCCGTACTCGCGCATGTGCTCGCGCCCGGCGGCGCCGAACATGTACGGCGCGATCGGCTCACCACCCCACTCGAACAGCGGGAACAGCTCCTTGAGGTGGTTGAGCATGGGCTGCTCGCGGTCGTCGTAGGTGGAGCCGAGCGAGCCCTTCTTCATCTTCTCGAAGCCGAGGGCGAGGGCGCAGTCGACGACGCCCGACTTCACGGCCTGGCGCGCGAGGAACAGCGCGGTCGAGCCCGTCGAGCAGTTGTTGTTGACGTTCACGACCGGGATGCCGGTGATGCCCAGCTCGTAGACGGCGCGCTGCCCGGCCGTGGACTCGCCGTACACGTAGCCCACGTACGCCTGCTCGACCAGGTCGTAGGAGATTCCGGCGTCCGCCAGGGCCTTGGTCCCGGACTCGCGGGCCATGTCGGGATAGTCCCACTCCCGGCTGCCGGGCTTCTCGAACCTGGTCATCCCGACGCCCACGACGAAGGTCCTGTCGGTCACGGTGCCCGCCTCTCCTCAGGGTGGCTCGGACGCTAGGGGCTGTATAAGAAACAGTCAAGCTTGTATGTTTCCAACCGGAACGGTTCGCCGCACCACCTCCGGCGCGCAGGACCGACCCCTTCGCCACCCCGACCAGACTCAGGACGCTGAAGTCGCCCGAGCATGCCCGCCACATGATCCGGACATCCTTCGCGAAGCACGCAACTGCATCCAGGAGGCCCGACGTCTCCGCCAGCAGATCACCGAGCGCGACCAGGAGAGGCACGCGAGCTGACGCGGACCACGCGACGTCGAGGGTTTCTCATCACAGGATCAAGGGCGCCAGCTCCGCTCTCCGGGCCGGGTGGGGGCTCTTCGGCCGATCTGTCCTGGGCCGCTAGGCCGAGGTAACCTTAAGGACCTTGAGGAACTTGCAGCCTCAGCTTGTAAGGCCCGGCTCTGATGGGTAACCTGCATGCATTGCTGCCCGCCGTTCTCCGGAACTGGCGGGCATTTTTATGCCCTCTAGGGCAGAGTGGGTCCGTGCCTGACGAGCCCTCCGTAGCAGTGCTGATCGACTACCAGAACATCCACCTGACCGCGCGCGACGTCTTCGCCCCTCCGGGCACCGACGCCAAGGACACCCTCATTGATCCGGTGGCCTTTGCCGAGAGACTGATTGAGGTGCGGGGGAAGCGTCAGCAGCTTCCCGAGCAGAAGAACGCCAAACTCTGCGCGGTGAAGATCTATAGGGGCACTCCCAGCAATCAGCGCGAGCCCGGGTTGTACAGCGCCAACCAGCGGCAGGCGGCCAACTGGTCGAGGGACCCAAGGGTTGAGATCACATCCCGGACGCTGCGGTACCCGCCGAACTGGGGAGAAGCCTGGTGTAAAGAACGTCCACGCGAGAAGGGCATTGATGTTCTTGTCGCATTGGATGTCGTCGATCTTGCACAGCAGGGCACCTACGACGTGGTGGTCCTCGCATCACATGACACGGATATGGAACCGGCGATCGAGCGAGCCCTGTACCGGGGACGGTCGAAGGTCGAGACCGGAGGATGGTGCGGAGCGCGTCGGCTGAAGCCAGGACGGCGCAACGTTTGGCACACGACCCTGGACGGAAGTGACTTCGTCGGGGTTCGCGATCGTCGCGACTACTGGTAGCAGCATGGATCAACCGGCCGAGCAAGCTCGAACCAGAGGGCCTCGCACTCGGACCGCTGCGAGCCGGCGGGCACAGCTCGCACACATTCGCGATCTGTGCGACCGCCCCGGCGTGAGCTTGCGTATCGTGCCCGAAACGGCGGGTGCCCATGTCGGACACGATGGCGATTTCAAGATTCTCACAGTGGGGACCGTTGAGGTCTCGTGCGCAGAGATGGCGGGGATGCTGGGCGCGCTGCACCTGGAGGCCGAAAAAGTGGAGGGTTACGCCCGCCGCTGGGACCGGCTCAGTGACCTAGCCTGGTCACTAGATGAGTCTCTCGGCTGGATCGATAACGAGATGAGCGCGTACACATGATCATTTGGCGTAAGAGCAGTTACTCATCCCCGTCGGGCGGGGAGTGCGTTGAAGTCGCGCGCCTCGCCTCTGACGCCGTGGGCCTCCGCGACAGCAAGACCCCGGCCGGTCCCACGTTTGCGCTCCCCAAGTCGGCGGTGCGAGACCTGTTGACCCGGGTCAAGGCGGGCGAGCACGACTTGGCGTGACCCCCTGATGGACGAGCCCCCGGAGATCTCCGGCGGCTCTTTGTGTGTCAGGCGGAGGTCATGCGTCCCTCCGGCGCGCAGGGCGTGCGGCCGGCTCCGCCGCACACCGTCCATACCTCGTTGGGAACAAGGTGACTCGGCTCATGTGTAGGAGTCGCCGAAGTCGCCCATGGCCTTGCGGAACTCGGGTGAGCGAATTCGATCGGCCACGTCCAGCAGGTCTTGTACGCCGGACGCCTCGATCCAGATACGGCGCCCGTCCAGACGGCCGCCGAGGCCGAGCAGGGCCACCCAGAGCGATATGCCCATGTACCCCTCGACGCGGTGAGGCTGGGCGTGGACGAGCCAGCCTGCCGTGACCGGGGACTCGGTCATCGCCTCGTGTGCGCGCCGCGCATAGGCCGCTCCGTCCTCATGGCTATCGGGTTCCAGCATCCATTCCAGGTTCGGGCCCGAGCCGCCCCACCGGGCTGAAGCCCTTCTGCTGCGCCACCGCCTCACTCTCCGTCCTCCCTGGAGGCGTCGCTCTCGTCCTCGGGAAGCGCCGGCCCCATGCGGCGGATCGCCTCGCTGACGATGTCCAGGTATTCGGTGTGTGCAAGGGCCGTGATGATCCGGATGCGAGCCGGGAAGTAGCCGAACGCTTTCAAGCGGCTGGTGAAGGCCGTCTTGACTTCCTCCCAAGCCGCGTCCAGTGCGAGCAGGACCGGGAGAGTTTCCGTGGTCTCCAGGGCGTCCGTCGCATCCGCGCTCGCGAGCACGCAGATGAGTTCACGCATGCGGTGCGACGGGCGTCCGTCCGCCCACGCGACGTCCCACACGCGTCCCCATGCGCCGACGACCACAGGGACCAGGACGGCGGGGTCGGCGAAGCGGGTGGTGCGGTTGCTGTACGAGCCTCGGGCACTCACCGCGCGCCGCCCGTGCTCAGCGTCCAGGCGATCAGGCGGAGCACGTTGTGGGTGTCGGCCACGGGACCGAGCGACTCGCCTTCGGCGCTCCGCGTCGTCCAGACGTAGCACCACTGTCCGTCCTGGTAGTCGACGCGAACCTTGACGGGTGGGACGCCGACGACCGACAGTGCGACGGCGTCCCGCTCGCGAACCGCGCTCATCCCAAAACCCGAGGCCGCGTTCTCCAGGACGGCGAGTGCCTGAGCGCGAGGATGACGAGGACGTGACGCTGGCGGCGTCGATGGGTTTGCGGCTTCGGGCTGGACGGTCCGCGCGGCCCCTGCCGCATGCCGTCCACCGCGCCGCCGTATGAGGCGCATAACGAGACCTCCGTGACGGATTGTGTGATGCGAGTTACAGAGTGCGCCCTCTCGGGTTACTCTCGCTACGTTCCGCATCACGCTTGGAACCCCCCAGGAGGCGCGATGCCAGCGCGTGACAGCCTCGACCCGATGGGCTCGTTGTGGCACGTCATCGCCCTTGAAGTGAGGGCATGGCGGCTCGCCAAGCACATGTCCGAGGTCCAGGTCGCGGCCTTACTCAAGTGCGACCGTTCCACCGTTTCCAGGATCGAGAACGGGCTTCGGAAACTGAACGAGGCATATGCCCACTCCCTGGATGAGGTGTGGAAAACGGGCGGAGTGTTCGCTGCGCTCGTGCTCCACGCGAGTACGTTCGCCGAGCAGGACTGGCGGACCGGGCTGCGCCAGTACGAGCGCGAAGCCTCGCGTATGCGGATGTGGGACGTCTCGCTCGTGCCGGGCTTGCTCCAACACCCCGAGTACGCGCGAGCCGTGATCGCCAAGGCTTACGAAGCGGGTCTGATCAAGAGCATCGACCAAGCGCTGGAAGACCGGCTGGAGCGTCAGCGGGCCGTGTTCGAGCGCGACGATCCGCCCCAGATCTCAGCGGTGATCAACTGGCCGATCCTTCGCCACACCTACGGCGGTCCCGCCGTCATGCGTGCGCAGATCGAGCTGCTCATGGAGCATGCGGGACGGCCGAACGTCTCTCTGCGCTTCGTGGAGTCTGACGCCATGGGGCATGTCGGCCTGGACGGATCGTTCAAGCTCCTGACGGTCAGGAACCGCGAGTACGCGTTCTGCGAGGCCCCGCACGAGGGACGCATCCTCTACGTCCCTGCTGACGTTCACAAGATCTCGGTACGGTGGGAGCAGGTAAGCGACCATGCCTCGCCGGTACGGCGTACGGGCGCGGTACTACAGGAAGCGATGGAAAACTACCGATGACTGAGTGGCGCAAGTCGTCCCACAGCAGCTCAACGGGTGGCGACTGCGTAGAAGTCGCCCGCCTCGCCCCTAACACCGTCGGGATCCGCGACAGCAAGAACCCGGAGGGCCCCCGATTCGCTCTGCAGTCTGCGGACGCCCGCGCCCTCGCGGATGTCATCTGTGCGGGCGAGCACGACCTGGTGTGACCCCCCGATGGACGAGCCCCCGGAGATCTCCGGGGGCTCTTTGTGTGTCAGGCGGAGGTCACAGTGCTCTCAGGGTGGCTCGGACGGTAGGGGCTGTATAAGAAACAGTCAAGCTTGTATGTTTCCAACCGGAACGGTTCGCCGCACCACCCTCCGGAGGACGGCATGGCTCGCAGCTTCAACCTGGCCGACCTGTTCGAGATCGTCGCCGCGGCGGTGCCCGGCAAGCTCGCGATCGTCTCGGGGGACCGGCGGCTGACCTACCGGGAGCTGGACGAGCGCGCGAACCGGGTCGCCCACCACCTGACCGCGCAGGGCGTGCGGCCGGGCGACACCGTCTCGCTGCTCGCGCACAACCGGGCCGAATGGCTGGAGGCGCAGATCGGCGCGTTCAAGCTGCGCGCCGTCCCGGTGAACGTCAACTACCGGTACACGGCCGGCGAACTGGCCTACGTCATCGGCGACTCGGACTCGGTGGCGCTGGTCGGCGAGCGGTCGCTGATCGCCCGGCTCGGCGAGGCGCGCGGGAAGCTGTCCGGCCTCCGGCACGTCCTGGTGGTCGAGGACGGCTCGGACGACGACGTCCCGGACGCGGTCGAGTACGAGGCCGCCCTCGCCGCGGCCTCGCCTGAGAACGACTTCGGGGAACGGTCGCCCGACGACCTCTACCTGCTCTACACCGGCGGCACCACCGGCATGCCCAAGGGCGTGATGTGGCGGCACGAGGACATCTTCATGTCCGCGATGGGCGGCGGGAACGCGATGGGCGACCCCGTCCCGACGCCCGAGACGCTGGCGGAGAAGGTGCTGGACGGCGGCCTGAACACGCTGGTCTGCGCGCCGCTGATGCACGGCGCCGGGATGTGGGTCGCGTGGCTCGCGCTCACCACCGGGTCCACGCTCATTCTGTGGACGGGCCGCAGCTTCGACGCGGCGCGGGTGCTGGCCCTGGCCGCCGAGGAACGCGCCGTCACGCTGAACGCGGTCGGAGACGCCATGGCCCGGCCGCTGATCGCCGAGCTGGAGGCGCACCCCGGGCGGTACGACCTGTCCGCGCTGCTGGTGATCGCGACGGGCGGCGCGGTGACGTCCCCGGACGTCAAGGCGCGGCTGCACGAGCTCATCCCGTCCCTGCTCATGATCCTGGACGCGTTCGGCGGGTCGGAGACCGGCGCGTCGGGGCAGGCGGTCGCTCCGTCCGCCGACGGGCAGCCGCGGTTCGTGCCGCGCGGCGATG
>NZ_JBFAOF010000173.1:0-10386 GCF_040675125.1 Spirillospora sp. NPDC049652
CGATCCGCCGGGCGCGCGCCTGCGGATCGGTCTCGTCGACGGCGGAGCTCTGGACGGGGTGCCAGGCGAAGGCGTCCGTCTCGGTGAACAGGGCGGTGAGCGACTGCAGGGCGGTGCGGTCGAGCGTGGGACACGCCTGGGGCTCGTGGGCGGGGGCCGGGAGCACGGTGAAACCGGTGAGCAGGTCCTTCACCAGCCGCTCGCGTTCCAGGGCCGCCTTGGTCTCCTGTCCCCACAGCGCGGCCGGGAGGTTCTTGCGCAGCGGGACGAAGGTGAAGTACTGCTCGGCCGCCACTCCGGCGCGGGTGATCCGGATGGTCTGCTCGGAGCCGAAGTCGGCCTTGCGGCCCACCGGGGCGACCCCGAACCCGGTCCCGGCGTCGGGCAGCGCCCGACCTCCGGCGCGTGCCCGTGTCGAGGGGATCTGCACGTCGGTGACCAGCGAGAACTCGATCGGGTTGAGCACGCCGAGGTCGGTGCCGCTGCCGGGCCGGACCGAGCCGCCGAGCGGGGAGATCGTCGCGATCTTCGACTTCTCGGGCAGGAGGGTCTTCTTGAACCGGCTCCAGGGGATGGGCAGCGGGCCCGGCTCGGCGGCCCCGAAGGAGATGGTGAATTTGATGATCTTCAGGTCGAGGGTGGCGGTGCCGCCGAAGTCCGGCCCCCAGAAACGGACGTCGACCCCGAGGTAGAGCGAGATCGTGTGGCTGCCGAACAGCCAGAAGGTGTAGTTGACGCCGATGCCGAGGTGGAGCGCGGCGTCGTAGCGGAAGGGCTGCCAGGAGATGAGGAAGTCGATGGAGGCGTCGAGCCAGGCGTGCAGCGCGCCGTCGTCGTAGTTGATCGACACCGACGCGCCGGCCATGATCGCGGACGGCACGAGCGCGAAGTAGCCGCCGCCCTTCATCGACAGCTTGTCGGAGATCTTCCAGTTGAGGCCGAGCCGGGGCACCACCGGGTACTGCTCGGGCACCGGGAAGCGGGGGTGGTAGCCGCCCGCGCTCACCACGAAGTCGCCCGAGTGCTCGCCCCGGAACCAGGTGACGAAGGCGAACCCGCCGGTGAGATGGCAGGAGCGCGACAGCAGGAAGGAGTTCTCCGTGAGCACCGCGGTGAGCGAGAGGTAGCCGTCGTCGGGCGCGAAGGTCGCCTTGATGGCGAGCTGGATCTCCGCGACCGGGGTGGCGTCGGCGGCGTCCTCGGCGGGCAGCACCAGCGTGGTCATGCCGAGCACGTTCAACTCGAAGCGGTGCCCGAACGCGGCGGTCACCAGGACGAACGCGTCGAGCATCTCGCAGATCACGGCCCGGACGCCGAGGGCCAGGAAGTAGTCGCCCACCGACGGCGGCAGGTAGGAGTTGAGCCGCTGGAGCTCACCGGCGGAGTCGGTCGGCACCAGGTCGCCGACGGCCTCGGCGACCAGCGGGAACTGCACGAGCTTGTCGACGGGCGGCACGATCAGCCGCCGGTTGTAGCCGAACCCGGCCGCGATGCCGCGCAACTGGAGGACCGGCGGACCACCGATCCGGAAGTTCGCGAACGCGTAGACGAACAGCGACGGGCCCTCGTCGAGCTGGGCGTAAGAGCCCATCGCGCCGATCGCCAGGATCGGCGTGCGGATCACGGCCTTGCCGCTGTAGGCGTCGTAGGTGCGGCCCGCGTAGACCACCTTGCTCTTCAGGAACGCGCCGCTGATCTGGATTGGCCCGCCCTTGAAGTCCAGCGACAGGCCGCGCAGCTCGAAGGACGGGGCGGCCCGGGGATCGGAGATCGCGAACTCGATGCCGAGCCCGTCGGCGGCCAGCGTGAGGCCCGCCATCGAGATGGACGCGTCGAGCAGCAGCGCGATCCGCGCCGGCTGCCCCGGGTCGTGTTCGTAAGCGAGGCCGACCCGCTCGACATGGATCGGCCCGAAACTCTTCTGGACCTTCAGCCACAAGGAGTTGTCGCCGGTGAGGGTCTGCGCCGGGTCGGCGGGGACGGGCGCGGCGGCCGGCGGGGTGGTGCCGGGCGCGGTCGCCGGCAGGGTCATCGGGGTCTCCAGACCGCCGAGCCGGAGCACCCCGTCGACGCTGAACCCGGCCGCGATCGGCCCCTTGGGGAGCCCGCCGGTCCCGGCGGGCAGCAGCTTCTCCAGCGCCGAGGCCTGGTCGGCGGTCAGCGGGGCGGAGGAGACCAGGAGCCGCAGCGGGTCGAAGCCGAAGACCTGCCCGCCCTTGAAGTGCTGGCCGATGACCGGCAGCTTCGACAGGTCGAGGGCCAGGGTGAGATCGACCGAGAACAGCCGGACGGTCTGGCCGCCCTCGGCGTCGACGGCGACCAGCGCGCGGCGCAGGTCGACGGTGACGGAGTCCGGCACGTAGGCGGCGGCCGAGGGGGAGATCGCCGCGACGATCGCCTTGATGGTCGGGGTGGCGTCGGTCGGGGCGCGGGAGTAGGTCAGCGCGAACCGCTTGGCCGTCGCGCTGTCGGCGAAGCGGGCGTCCAGCCGCATGTTCAGCGGCCCGGCGGAGGTCGGCACGCTCACCGCGACCCGTCCCGCCAGGGTGCGGGCGTAGGTGTCGATGGCCAGCTTCAGTTCGAGGTCGACGGTGTCGATCGGGAACGTCATCGCGGCGGTGAGGAAGAACCGCTTGGTGCCGGTGGTGAAGGACACCTCGACGTCGTGCACGGTCAGCCCGGCCAGCGGCTGCGGCAGCGTCAGGTCGCCGAACCGGCGGCCCACGTCCTCGATGAGGCGGCCGATCGGGATGGCCTGGCCGGGGCCCGTCCCCCCGGCGAAGGTCCAGCCCTTCTCGGGCGCCGGGTCGTAGTCGGCGCTGACGACGATCCCGACCCGGCTGACCACGAACGTGGCCCGCGCGGTGAACCTCGTGTCCTTCTCGCGCACGATCTCGGCGTGGACGTCGGTCAGGGACACCTGGTCGGTGATGCGCCAGTCGCCGGTCATCTCCAGCAGACCCTGGAGGGTCAGCGGACGGTCGCCCTTCGGCAGCGCGGCGAACAGGTCGAACTTCTCCACCCGCAGGTCGGGGACCGCCTCGGCGGGCACCCCGCCGAACTGCCGGGCGACCTCGCGCAGGCTCAGCGGCGGGTCGCCGTCCCGCAGGGAGCCGCCCAGGGTGATCCCGTCGTCGTAGCCGGCGCTGATCTGCAGCGTTCCGGCGTCGCCGATGCCGAACAGGCCGAGGACCTGCGTGGAGACGCGCGGCGAGGACAGGGGGTCGTCGACCCGGAACAGCACGTCGAGCGCGTCGAGGGTGAACAGGCCGGCGATGGGCCAGCTCTCGTCGGTCTCCAGCTTGAGGGTGACGTACCGGACGGCGCTCGACGCCGACGGCGTCACCAGGAGGGTGAGGACGGTCGGCCGGAACGGGAGCGAGAGCGAGGTGCCCGTCGGCGCCTGGAGGCCCGGCTGTCCCAGGATCGCCGCGACGTCGCTGAGCCGGGCGTCGCCGAGGCCGCGCAGGTCCGCGCTGAGCAGGACGCTGTCGGTCCAGCCGCGGAGGTCGGTGCCGACGAGGATCTCCTTGCGCACCCCGCCGATGGTGACGGGCAGCACCCCGGTCACCGAGACGGCGCAGACCACGTCCATGTCGAGGAGGTCGTAGTTGAACCGGGGGGTGCCGAAGATCTCGTAGCGGAGCTTCTCCAGGGTGAAGAGGCCGAGGTCGCGGGTCGCCCCCGCGGGTCCGAGCAGCACGACGAAGGGGACCGGGGTGATCGGCAGGTCGGTTCCGGGCAGGCCCGTGACCATGGTGATCTCGCCCGTGATGTCGTGGCTCGCGGCGGGCACCAGCAGGTCGAGCAGGGCGGCCCGGCCGGTGAGCAGAAGCCTGCCGGTGAAGACCAGCGAGCTCTCGTCCGGTCCCATCGCGGTGGGGGAGGAGGTGGTGACGGAGGTGTCGAGGGTGAGCGTGGGCGCCTCGAAGCGCAGGGAGTCGATCACCGAGTGGCGCAGGGCCCCGAAGGCGCGGGCGAACGACCAGTCCGACCCGGCCTTCGCGGTGACCCTCGCGGTGACCGGATCACCCGCCGAGAAGCGGGCCGTCACCGCCATGCCGTCGAACGGGCCGTTGACCCCGGTCCCGGTCAGGGTGACGCCGTCGTCCGTCGCGGTGCGTACGGCGTTCGCGAGGGAGAGCACCCCGACGGGGAGGAACGGGCGCAGCCGTCCGGCGGTCCGCGCGCCGAGGACGGTGACGTCCAGGTCGAGCCGGCCGCCCGACGGGATCGCGGCCTGGAGTTCCTCTGGCGTCATGGCACCGCCTTCGGGGGGACCGTGTACTCGAACGTGCCACGGGAGCCGGTGACGTAGATCTTCTCGAAGATGGTTTCGGTGAAGGGGTCGTAGAGCGAAACGCTCGTCTTCCAGGAGGAGACCACGTAGCCCTGGTCGCTCCGGTCCGTCACCCGCTTATAGCGGTTGATGGTCTCCCAGCTCGGCAGGTGGTGCATCGGGATCTTCATTCCGGCGCTGATGACGACCAGCTTGGGATGCACGTGGTCCACGAACTTCTGGGAGGAGGACGTGTTGATGCTGCCGTGGTGCCCGGCCTGGACGACGTCCAGGTTCGCCAACCGCGCCTTGTGGTACTTGAGCAGGTAGGCCTCGGTGTTGATGGTGCCGTCCCCGCACATGAGGATGCGTTGGTCGAACACCTCGATGAGCGTGGCGATGCTGCCCCGGTTGGTGTCGTTGCTGTTGTCTTTCAGATCGCCGCGATTGACGTTGCCGGCCAGCAGCGAGATCGTGCAGTCCTTCTCGGTGTGCACGAGGATGCCGCCATTGCCGTCGAGCCGGGGGACTGAGCCGGTGGCGGTCAGGTCGATCTTGGTGTTGTTTTCCCCGGTGACGAGCTCGATCACCTGGGTGCCGTCGTTGTCGTGGTGGTTGACCTTGCAGGCGACCTTGCACCTCTGCGCGATGAAGCCGCTCGCGCCCGAGTAGGCCACCCGGTTCGAGCTGTGGTAGTAGGAATCGATCTGCACGTCGTCCTTGAGCATCTTCGTGAGCTGGTTGTAGTGGTCGGAGTCGGGGTGGGTGAGGATCAGCACGTCGATGATGTTCCTGTCCTTCAGGAACTTCGCGCCGTGGATGACGTCGCTGATCCGCCTCTGGTAGGCCTTCGCGTCTGTTTCTTCCTTGGAGTCGCTGCCGCAGTCCAGCATGACCACATGGCCCTGGGGCGTGGTCATCAGCGTGCAGTCGCCCTGCCCCATCTGGAGGAACACCGCGTGGAAGTTGCCATCGCCCCGGTTGCCGTCCGGGGCCTTGGGGAGCTTGGCGAGCTTGTCGGCCCGCTCCTGCCGCAGTTGCGCCTGCCTGGCGGCGGCCTCCTGCGCGTCCTGTAGGACTTTCGCCTTCTTAGCCGCGATCTCAGCGGGCCGGGTGGACTGCCTAATGGCGGGCTGCTGAGTGCTGGTGTCGGGCGGCTGAGTGTCGTCGGGCTGGCGTTTTCTGGGAGGCACGGCTCTCTCCTCAGGACGGGTAGTGGAGGCGCCAGCGGCCCTGGTTGACGCGGCCCTTGGGGCGCCAGGTCCAGATGTTCCTGCGGTCGCCGTCGTAGGGGTTGTAGTCCGCGGCGTAGGCGTACTCGCCCTGGTACACGTTGTAGAGGTCGAACTCGAGCTGGCCCGAGGCGAGCTGCCTGAGGATCCGCAGCTCGTTCTCGCCGATCGTGACGGAGCCGAGCTGGAGGGACGAGGCTTGGATGCCCACGAGGGAGTCGTCGGGCAAGTTGCCCGTCCGGAAGGAGAAGCCGCCGTAACCGGCCTCGATGCGGTGCCAGTACTGGCTGGCGTGGTGGAACCTGATGCTGGGCCTGACCTCGCCGGGGCAGTACTCCTGGTAGAGCTCCAGGAACAGCACCTTGCCCGCCGCGTTCGAGGAACGGTGCAGCACCAGATGGTTCTCGTTCGCTTCGACGGTCAGCCGGTTCGTGCCCGTCGTCGTCGCGGCCGTCGTCGTGCCGATCGCGACGTTGCCGCCGTCGGGGTTGAGGGTCAGCAGCGACGACGCTCCGCGGCCTTGGACCCAGGTGTAGTCCTTGTGGTAGCCCAGACGCAGATGGCTCTGGTCGGTGGGGCCGAGGACCAGGGTGTCGCCGGAGGCGGTCTGCTGGGTGTTGAGGACGTGGAGCCGGCCTTCGGCCTTGGTGCCGCCGATGACGACGTTACCGCCGGTGGGGTTGAGCGCCAGCGGCTTGGTGCCGTTGCCCTTGATCCAGGTGCGGTCGGCGTCGTAGCCGACGCGCAGATGGGTGCCGGTGGGCGGGCCGAGGATCAGCGCGTCCCCGGCCGGGTCCTCGTTGAGCAGGTGCAGCCGTCCCTGCGGGCTCGCGGTGCCGATCCCGACGCGCTGCGCGGTGTAGAGCAGCGGTGTCTTCTCGGCCAGGATCGTGACGAAGCCGTCCTGGTATCCGGGGATGTTGCGGTATTCCACGATCACCGGGGCGTTGCCGAGGGACGCCGGGGCGTAGATGCCGTCCAGGAGGAGCTCGATCCGGCCGCCCGCGGCGAGCGAGGCGTCGGCCTTCGGGCTGATCGTCCACTGGAGTCGCTGGCCGAGCTCGTCGCGGCTGATCTGCCAGGACGCGGAGATGCCGGAGGACGCGGCGACGCCGAGGGTGGCGCCCGCGACCGCGCCCTCGGCGATCAGCGCCGACCGGCGGGTCTCCCCGGACAGCTGCACCTCGAAGGAGACGACGAACGCCGTCGCCGGATCGCCCGCCTGGAGCTGCAGGGCGGCGTCGCGGGAGATGTTGGCGATCTGCACGCGCAGCGCGCTGCCGGTCACGCCGTCGCTCAGCACCCGGGCACCGCCGACGAACGACACGTCCAGCGGCAGGTCGCGCCGTCCCCGGTGGTTGGCGATCTCCAGATACTGCAGCCGGGTGCCGGACAGCTCCTGGGTTTCGCCGACGTACCGCAGACGCCGGTAGTCCAGCTCGACGCGGGTGCCCCGGCCGCCGCCCGCCCCGTCGGCGCTCATGCCGTCGATGCGCACGGCGATGGAGCCACCGGGCGGCAGCTTGGCGGCCTTGGAGGTCAGCAGGTAGAGGGTGTCGCCGTCGCGCCGCAGGGTCCAGCCGGGCGTGGTGGTGGACGGTGCGGGGGTGCGGGCGAGGGTTCCGGGGCGCAGCCGCAGCGCGAAGTGGTGCTCCTGGGCCGATACCGTGCCGGAACTGGGCACCAGCTCCACGTCGTCGCGCGAGCTGTTGGTGATCTGCAGCGTCATCGGCTGGCCGGTGGGGGAGTCGTCGATGAACAGCACCGGCTGGCCGTCCTCGCCGCCCAGCCGGAAACCCAGCGGATGGGTGCGGACGAACGCGGTCAGCGACGACTCGTCGGAGGCCATGTCGCGGCGGATCTCGGTCTCCGAGAGCGCGTCGTCGTAGACCCGGACGTGCGCCAGCAGGCCGGTGCCGAACACCGCGAACGGCTTGTCGTCGGCGACCGGGACGGTCTCGGACGGCCCCTCGGCGACCTGCGCGCCGTTGACGAAGATCCGGGCGCGCTGGCCGTCCTGGGTGATCGCGACATGCCGCCACTGGCCGAAGGCGACCGCGTTCGCCCCGGAGGTGACCGTGGCCGTCGCGCCGCCCGCCACGCCGTGCCGGTGCTCGATCCTCCCGTCGGCGAGCAGGGCCAGCCGGATGCCGCCGCCCTTCTTACCGAGCAGGCCGGTCTCGGCGGTGGCCGCGTCGGGCTTCACCCAGGTCTCGATCGTGTAGGTGGCCAGGCGGGTCAGGGGGGTGTCGGCCAGGAGCACGGGACCCTGGCCGGCGCCGAGCTTCAGGCAGCTCCCGAACCGCTCGTCGGCCGGGTTCTGCACGGTGCCCTGGACCGTCGCGTTGAGATGCGCGTCCGAGTCGTCGAGGATCTTGTCGTCGGCGGTGGTGTGGTCGAGGCTCCAGTGCAGCACGAGCTTGGCCGTCAAGCTGATCCCTCCTCGGGCGCGGTACGCAGGGCCAGCCAGCCCTCGCGTACGGTCGGGGCCGCCGGGAACCCGGCGTCGGGTCGGGGGAGCGCGGGTTCGCGGTCGGGGAGCCAGCCGGTCCGGCCGCGCTGCCGCCAGGACCACCGGTAGCCGGCCTCCTCGGGCACCGGCACGGCGACCGGTCCGTTCAGGTCGCCGAGCAGCGGGGCGACCCGGAAGTCGACCTCCATCCCGGCGAGGGCGGCGGCGTAGTGCTCGGGCGGCAGGCTGATCGACTTGGTCGGCAGGATGCCGCTGGTGGCGTGGACATGGCCGTGCGGGTCGATGAGCAGGGTGAGGAGGGCGGCGGGCTTGTCCAGGGCCAGCTTCAGGGTGGTGCCCGCGGGGTCGAAGCGGTCGGCGAGCGTTCCGGCGGAGTCCTCGCGCCAGAAGCCGACGACGCCGTCGTTCAGCCTGGCCAGCGCCCCGATCCGGACGGGGAAGTCGACCATCGTGAAGCCGTTGGTCTCGCGGGCGGTGCGGCGCAGGTCCTGGCGGAAGACGTTCCAGTCCTGGTGCACCGCGGGCAGGCCGGCCAGCTCCAGGTTGACCGCGGCGCGCACGACGGCCAGCGGACGGCCCATCAGGACGGCCTGGCCCCGGCGGGCCGTGGTGTCGGCCGGTTCGATCTTCTTCAGGATGTCCTCGAAAGTGCCGAGGAGCGTCGCGAGCTCGTCCGGGCCCGCGCCGCGGATCCGGGCGACCGTCGCGCGCAGGTGGGCGTTGGCGATCAGGTCGGGGGTGAGGACCGTCCCGCCGGGAGCGGGGGTCCAGCGGGCGGCGCCCGTGGCGTCGGGGAGGGTCGACAGCCGGCCGAGCGACGCGCCGTCCTGGGCGTAGACGTCCAGGCCGCCGGTGAGGTGGTCGGGGACCAGCCAGCCGCAGACCGGCGAGCTCACCGGCAGGACGGTGCTCTCCCGCAGGTCGTGGGCGGCGTCGAGCCAGCGCAGGGCGACGCGGGCGGGCTGGGTCAGCCGGGGGGACAGGGCCGCCCAGTCGGGGTGGCCCGGCACGCGCAGGCGGGCGGTCGTGCTGATGTCCGCGGTGTCGACGTCGCGGGACAGGCCGAAGCTGTCGACGACGCGCACCCGCCGCACGCGCAGCGCCCCGGCGCGGATCGGGTTGAAGTCGGCGAGCGGCTGCGGGGCGCTCCGCGCCTCCTCGCCGAGCGCCGCGGCGACCCGGGCGGTGAAGTCGCGGTAGTCGGGGAAGCCGACCGGGTCGGAGACCGGGAGCTGGCGGACCGCCCGCCGCATCAGCAGGCCGTCGTTGAAGCCGCTGAGCGCCTGGGAGAGGTTGCTGTCCTCCTCGGCGACCAGGGCCCGGTACATCCGGATCAGGGTCTTGAGCCGGGGGTCGGTGCCCTTGGCCCGGTAGCCGTCGAGGACGGCGGTCGGGTCGCGCTGGAACTGCTCGGCGGTGACCGCGGTGCCGGCGGTCGCGTTGTAGGCGGGCAGGACCGTGCCGGCCAGGTAGGTCAGGACGCGGGCCGACAGGACCGGGCGGGCGTTCGGTGACAGGATGGTGGTGCCGGTGTAGATGTTGGCGGCCTTGCGGGTGGCCTCGCGGCCGGTCCGGGAGCGCAGCTCGACGCCGGTGGCGGGCAGCTCGTAGTTGGCCGTGACGTAGTCGGGCGCGTAGTCGCGGCGGCCGGTGTCCAGATTGCCGCCCGTCCCGACCGGGAAGAACTCGGCCTCCCACTGGAGCAGCACCGGATGCCACGGCTGGTTCTTCCAGACGCGGACGGCGGGCCAGGCGTCGGCCGCGGCGAGGCCGGCGAAGATCTTCGCGGCGCGCGAGCGCAGCGCCGTGACGCCCTCCCGCGTGCCGAGGGCGGCGTCACCGGTCAGCAGGTGGCACGGGACCAGACCGTCGGGCTTGTCCGCCCCGTCCTCGCCGTACCGGTTGGACGGGGTCGCGATCGGGCCGGTCAGCAGGACGACCGGCTCTGCAGGTTCGTAGAACTGGGGGGCGGCGATCTGCTGGACGGTGAAGGTGCTGCGCGCCGCGGCCGGAGAGCCCGCGTTGAACGCCTTGAGGGCGGCGTCGAGGGCGGTGCGGGCGTCGGCGAGGGCGCGGGCGGTCGAGCCACTGGCGCCCTCGGTCCGTTCGACGGCCAGGGTGAGCGCCGTGAGCTCCCGTTCCAGGAAGAACCGGGCCTCGTCGGCGTCGGGGTAGGCGTCGCGCGAGGCCTCGTAGGGGTAGGCGCACAGCATGTAGCGGCACCAGTCGGCGAACAGGCGTTCGCGCAGGCCGGCGACGCGGCGCAGGGCGCGGTCGTGGTCCTGCTGGGCGGCATTGAGCGCGCTCAGCGGGTCCGCGACCGAGCGGGGGACCGTCAGGTTCTCGCGGGCCTGGCGCTCCTCCGCGGTCTCCGGCGCGGAGGTGTCGTCCTGGCGGCGGAC